>NZ_BDBY01000136.1 GCF_001613225.1 Nocardia pseudovaccinii NBRC 100343 | reverse complement strand
GTCGCACCAGCAACGAACAGGCGCGCCGGATCCCGGTGGCACGGCGATGCGGACCGCCTGAAGCCTGGTCACCAAGTACTGACGGTGATTGCCAGGCCCGCACCGACATTCATGGCCGATGCGGCCTGCGGTGGGCGCGTGGTCCGCGGGTCGAGCGGAAGCCCCACATCGTCAACGAACCGGCGAGACTCAGGTAGAGGACGTAGACGAGGATGACCAACAGCGCGCCGTAGTCGCGGGGCCAAGTTCGCGTCGGCAGTAGTGCGGCGAATCCGGCGACGAGCAGTATGACGCCAACAACCAGTGCGGGTGTTCCGAGCGCGGCGATATCGTCGTTGCGGCCCTGGGTGCGCGGCGAGGTGCGGCTTTCGGCGAAACTCGTTGCCGGGTGCAGGCGGATGTTGGCAGGTGTGTCCGATCGTTGGGGCGGAGATTCCGTCGGAATCCACACAATCAATTCCTCTTTCTGAATCTGTAGACAAAGGGGGCCAGTTCGGCGGTATCGGTGATGAGGGCAACGTGCCCTGTTGCCGGACGGGTGCAAGGTCGACGCCATGGCGGGTTGCGATGGGCATCGGATCGGCGGGCGGTGTGGGCTCCTTTGCCGACACGTCCGCTCAGAGTTGATGCTGGAACAGTAGGTCGGCCCGCAAGGCGTGCCATCGTCCCGAGAGCACGAAGTCTGCCCGGATGTTTGTCTCCGGCAGCCGTCCCCGCGCAGCATCGGCACTGATCTCCATGATCCCGAGCTTCCCCGGCCGGTGCGAACCACCGCATGCGACCGATCTGCTCGAGTTGGGGAGTTGCATGTTCGACAATCGGTCGAACTGGACCGGTGGAATTCTCGAGCGCCTGGAGGCCGGTGAATACCGGATGCCGGACTGATGGCAGGGGGCGCCCGCCGGTCCGAGGGCGGATAGGCCGCCCGCATGACGAAGTGGTTCGCGCCGCACGACCGACAGGAACTACACGGATCCGGATGGTTGGACGATCCGCTCGGTGGATGGCTCGCGGACCGCGCACTCCGAACATACGGTCGCGATCACCGCTGACGGACCCCGAGTATTGACCGCCGCATAATCTGTCTCAATCCGTTTCGGAGAGCCAATCCGCGAGATCGGTGGCGGCGCGCAACTCGGCCGCGACGATCGCGCGTTCGGTTTTCGACAGCGATATGCCCCCGAGTTCGGCGCGCACCTTCTCGGCCCGCTCGGAATCACCGGTGGCGACGGCCAACTCGGTCAGTGCCGCAAGTGCGCGAGCCCTATCGACGGCAGATGCTTGCGCGCCGTAGCGACGGAGTCCTACCTCGAGCACCCGGACCGCGGTCGCATCATCGTTCTTGAAATCGCGCAGGATGCGGACATTGTCCAAAACCCGTGCCAGGCCGTCGAGTTCGCGGGAGCCGCCGTAATCGACGTCCTCGGGCTCGTCGCGCTGAATGTAGATGATGGTATTGCCCACCGGGTCGACCACGCTGAATCTGCTCTGGCCGGGGCGGAATCGGGTGATGCGTGGACACCCCTTCGCGGGGACCTTGCCATAGCGCTTGCGCAGCGCCGCGGTGAATGTGGCGTGTCGCTCGGCGACATCGTCGAGCATGATCAGGCAGCCGACCTGTTCGGTGGGGAGTCCGATGCCCTGCGGTGCGGCGGCGAAATGGACCGCACAACCATCGGCCTCGATCGCGCCGTAGTCGTATGGCCTGGTCTGCTCGTGGGTCACCGTGTAGCCCAGCGCTCGGTAGAAGTCGAGGGTGTCTTTCAAATCGCCACTCCACAACACCGGAACCGCTGTATCGCTTGTCATTGCCCTGCCTCGGTAGCGGTAATCAATTTTGACTACCGAGGCTAGGGCGATGGAAGGCCGGAAGTCAAATTTGAGTAGTATGGCCGTTTCGAGAGAAGGGAAACCCCGGATGTCGGCCGTGCGCCTGCTCGTCCTCGGCGTGATGCGGTTGCGTCAGCCCACCTACGGCTACGCCGTGCGTCGCGAACTGCTGTCCTGGCGTGCCGAAACCTGGACCAATGTGAAGCCCGGGTCGATCTATCACGCGCTGAAACAGCTGACGCAGGAAGGGAAATTGAGTGCATTCGGCACCCAGGGCAGTACCGAGGGGCCGGGGCGGACACTGTTCGAACTGACCGAGGCGGGGGAGGCCGAATTCCGCAAGCTCATGGACGAGGCGCTGGTCAGCGTCGATATGGAAGAGCTCGGTGCGGGTATCGCGTTCATGGATGCGTTGCCACGCGCACACGTCATCGAGAAGTTGCGCGAACAACGCCGCAATGCCGCGGCGGTTCGTGACGATCTGATCGCCATGATCCCGACCTTCCCCGGCCGGTACGAACCACCGCATGCGACCGATCTGCTCGAGCTGTGGAGCGGCGTGTTCGACAACCTGTCGAACTGGACCGGGGGCGTTCTCGAGCGCCTGGAGGCCGGTGAATACCGGATGCCGGACTGAAGGCAGGGGGCGCCCGCCGGTCCGATGGCGGATAGGCTGCCCGCATGACGAACACACTGGGTGCGGTCGGCAAGGCCGACTATGTGCTGCTGACGACCTTCCGCAAGGACGGCACACCGGTCGGCACCGCCGTATGGGCCGCCGAGGACGACGGCAAGCTGTATGTGTGGACCGAAACCAACAGCTGGAAGGTCAAGCGGCTGCGCGAAAATCCCGCCGTCACCCTCCAACCGTGCAACCCCTCGGGCAAGCCGCGCGGTGATGTCATCGAAGGCACCGGCCGAGTGCTCGATGCCGCCGACACCGAACGAGTGCGCAAGCTGATCAAGAAGAAGTACTGGCTCCTCGGCCCGATTCTGGTCACCGCGAGCAGTATTCGCCGCGGCAAGTCCGGCACCATCGGCCTCGAGATCACTCCGGCCGCATAGTCAGGTCGCCTGGCTCACCGAGGACATGTGGAAGTCCGGGATGCGCAAGGGCGGCATGGCGGTTCGGGTGAACCAGTCCTTCCATTCACGGGGGAGGGTGGTCTCGGTGGCACCGGCTTCGGTGGTGCGGCGGAGCAGGTCGATCGGGCTTTCGTTGAAGCGGAAGTTGTTGACCGCCGCAGTGACTTCACCGTTTTCGACCAGGTAGACACCGTCGCGGGTGAGGCCGGTGAGCAGCAAGGTCGCGGGATCGACCTCGCGGATGTACCAGAGCGTGGTCAGCAGTAGGCCGCGCTCGGTATTCGCGATCATCGCGTCGATACTCGCGCCCGAGCCGCCGGTCAGCAGCAGGTTATCACCGGGAACCGTAGTGGGAGCGTCGAATTCGGCGGCGGTGGCGCGCGGGTAGACCAGCGATTCGATGATCCCATTACGCAGCCAGTCCACGCGCCGGGCCGCAAGACCGTTGTCGAAGACCGACAGCGATTCCGAGGACGACGAAGTCACCACGAACGGACGATATTCGAGTCCGCCCGCGCTCGGATCGGAGTAGAGCGTCAACGGAATGTCGCTGAGCCGCTCACCGATTCGAGTGCCGCCCGCCTTTGCGAAGGCGCTGTGCCCTTCGTGCGCGCCCCGGCCCTCCATGGACCAGGCCAGGTAGATCATCAGGTCCGCGACCGCCGACGGCGGCAGCAGGGTTTCGTAGCGACCCGCGGGCAGCTCGACCCGGCGGCCGGACCAATCCAGCCGACGCGACAATTCGGTGAGTAGTCCGGGTACGTCGACGTCGGTGAAGTCCGCGGTGCCGACACCGACCCACGCGCTCGCGAGATCCGCGCCCTCGCCTCGCTTTCCGTTGATCTCCACCGAACCGGTGGGTTGCACGAAGCGGCGGCGAATACCGGTGGAGGTGCCGAGCCATGTCGTATGCATCTGGTGGTAGGCGAAACCATAGAGCCGATCGGCGCCGTCGAATCCGCCCGCCAAGTCGCGTGCGAGGTCGGTGAAGACCTCGATTCCGGTACTGCCCGGTGCGGACGCCCAGTCATTTCCGGAGTCCGGCAGGCCATCCGAGTCCGGAGTCAGCAGCGGCATCGCATCCTTCGCCGGTTCGGCGGTGCGAGCCGCCGCCTCGCTGGCGCGGACCACCTGCTCGATCTCGGCCGGGTCGACGCTGGTGGAGCTGACGCTGCCGACGCGCGCGGAGTTCGGGCCGTCGCGGAAGATCGAAATGACCGCCCAGTCCCGGGAAATCGAGGAACCATTGGTGGTCATCGAGTTGCCCGCCCAGCGCAGCGACGCCTCGTGCGCATCGGTGACGATGACCATCGCCTCGTCCGCATGCGAGAGCGCCAGCGCCTGCTCGACGACGGCACCCGCGGGCATCATCACCTCGATCACTGACCTGCCTCCGTCCGGGTGTTGAGAATGTTGATGCCGCGCACCAGGATCGACGGGCAGCCGTGGCTGACCGCGGCGACCTGGCCGGGTTGTGCCTTACCGCAGTTGAACGCGCCGCCGAGGCGCCAGGTGGACGGTCCGCCGACCGCCTCCATGGCACCCCAGAAGTCGGTGGTGGTGGCCTGATAGGCGACATCGCGCAGCTGGCCGTCCAGCTTGCCGCCGCGAATGCGGAAGAACCGCTGGCCGGTGAACTGGAAGTTGTAGCGCTGCATATCGATCGACCAGGACTTGTCGCCGACGATATAGATGCCGTTCTCGACCCGGGAGATGAGTTCGGCGGTACTGGCGTCGTTCTCGGGATCCGGTTGCAGCGAGACGTTGGCCATGCGCTGGATCGGCACATGGTGCGGTGAGTCCGCGTAGGAGCAGCCGTTGGAGCGTTCCAGGCCCAGGCGCGGGGCGAAGACACGGTCGAGTTGATAGCCGACCAGAACGCCGTCGCGCACCAGATCCCAGCGCTGTCCGGCGACCCCCTCGTCGTCATAGCCGACCGAGGCCAGACCGTGCACCTCGGTGCGGTCGCCGGTGACGTGCATGATCGGCGTTCCGTACTGCAGCGTGCCGAGCTTGTCCGGGGTTGCGAACGAGGTACCCGCATAGGCGGATTCGTAGCCGATGGCGCGGTCGTATTCGGTGGCGTGGCCGATGGATTCGTGGATGGTCAGCCACAGGTTGGTCGGGTCGATCACCAGGTCGGTGGGGCCTGCCTCGACGCTGGGCGCCTTGACCTTCTCGGCCAGCCAGCCCGGGATCTGCGCGAGCTCCTCGCTCCAGTCCCAGATTCCGTCCGCACCGGTGACGTACTCCCAGCCGCGTCCGGCCGGTGCGGCGAGGGTGCGCATGGTCTCGAAGACACCCGCCGCCGCGTCGACGGTGATCGCCTCCAGTTGCGGGTGCAGGCGCACGCGCTGCTGTGTGATCGCGGAGCCCGCGGTGTCGGCGTAGAAGGTCTGCTCCTTGACCTGCAGCACCGAGGCGGTGACGTGATCGACGCCGTCGGCGGCGGACAGGCGGCCCGAATAGTCCTGCAGCACAGCGACCTTGTCGGCGGTCGGCACCGTGAACGGGTCCAGGTCGTAGGCCGAAACCCAGTGCACATTGTCGTATCGCGGCTCGTCGGCGAGTTCGACGCGCTCACGATTGAGCGCGCGCAGGGTGGTCGCCACCGTGACCGCCCGCCGCGCCACCTCGGCCGCGGTCTCCGGAGTGAGCGCGGCATGCGAGGCGAAACCCCAGGTGCCGTCGACGATCACGCGCACGGCGAAGCCGAGATCGGTGGCATTGCTGATCGCCTCGACCCGGCCGTCGCGCAGCCGGATCGACTGGGTGACCAATCGATGCACCCGTAGATCTGCATGCTGCGCGCCCGCCGCCCGCGCCGCCGACAGTGCGGCGTCGGCGAGCGCGTGCAATGGTAACGCAAGGAATTCGGCGTCCACGTCTTTGGAAGTCGCGATGCTCACCCGACCCAACTTAGCCGGTCGGACCGGTGAGCGCCGCTCCCGCTGCGCTGACGCAGACCTTGTAGACATGCATCGACTGCAATGCCGCACGAAATGGTCAGCGGCGCAGTTCTAGACCATGGCCGCCGGGGTCGCGGCGACGAGACCGCCGTCGATGAGCAGGTCCTGGCCGTTGATATAGGACGCCTCGTCGGAGGCGAGAAAAGCGACCGCGGCGGCAACGTCCTCCGAGGTACCGATACGTCCCGCGGCCACGGTGGCTACGGCGGCGGCCTGCACTTCCGGTGACGCTTCGGCATAGAACGCGGGCGTCCCGGTGTAACCCGGGCTCACCGAGTTGACCCGGATTCGCCTGGGTGCCAGTTCGGCCGCCAGCGTTCGCGCCAGGTTGTGCACCGCCGCCTTCGTCGCCGAATAGAGTGCCGCGCCGGGCCCACCCCGATGCAGTGCGAATGATGCGTTGATCACAATCACACCGCCATCGACCAGCAGGGGGAGAGTGTGCTGGATGGTGAAGAACGCGGCCTTGAAGTTGATATCGACCACCCGGTAGAACTCGGCCTCGGTGACATCGCCGAGGGCCTGGAACGCGCCGACGCCCGCATTGGCGAAAACGATGTCGAGGCGTCCGTAACGGTCCCGGACCGCGGCCGTCAACGCTTCCAGATCGGCGAGACTCGCTGCGTCACCAGGGATTCCAAGGACCCGATCGCCACGGTTCAACTCTTCGAGCGCGACGTCCAGACGGGACTTGTCACGCCCGGTGATGACAACCCGCCCACCCTCGTCGAGCAACCTGCGCGCGGTGGCCAACCCCATGCCGCTGGTTCCGCCGGTGATCAGCGCGATCTTGTCGTCGAATCGGGAATTGCTCGCCATGGCACGGCCTCTCATACAGTTGGATAGTTCAAGAACATATGAACAGTTCGACTGTATGTCAACAATCGAGCTATCCTGGCCGATGTGATGACGGCACATCCCGAGCGGGATCGGATCGAGTTGGCGAATGTGTTCGCCGCACTGGGAAATCCATTGCGCCTGCGGATCGTTCGCGTGCTCGCGGATGGGGCGGAGCACACCTGCGGCTCGATCGTGGACGGTGTGCCGAAATCCAATCTGACACACCACTATCGGGTGCTGCGCGATGCGGGGATCATCTGGCAGCGGCCCTCGGGACGGGAAACGCTACAGTCGTTGCGCCGTGACGATCTCGACGCGCGGTTCCCGGGTCTGCTGGATTCGGTGATCGACGCGGCCCGCCGGGAGCAGTCGCACGCGACCGGAATTTGATCACGGTTTGGCCGCATGGCGCGCGCGAAAGTCGTGGTTACCGTACCCAAGTCGGGTTATGCCGTACTGTGCCCGCGTGCCGCCATCCGCCCTCCGCGATCGCAAACGAGAACGTACCCGCCGTGCCCTCCTCGAGGCAGCCGCCGAGCTTTTCGAGAACAGAGGCTATGAGGAGACCACGGTGGCCGATATCGCCGCCGCGGCCGAGGTCGGCACCCGGACCTTCTTCAACTACTTTGCCAGCAAGGAAGAGTTGCTCTTCCCGGAACAGGACGAGCGGGTGCGCGCCGCGGTGGCTGCCATCGCGAGTCGCCGGCCCGGCGAGCGGCCCGTGGAAGTGCTGCTGCGCGCGTTGCGAGCGGCGGGCGACAATCCGGGCGAACACCTCGTCGATGACCTCAATGCGCGCATTGCCGCACTGCGCGCGCAAGTTTCGCGCACCGTGCCCGCGGTGAGCGGGCGAGCCGCGCATGCGCAGTTGGTCGCGCAGCGCGAGATCGCGCGACAGTTGCATATGGCATTTCCCGCCGAATTGGACGATGTCGGCGCCGCCGCATTGGTCGGTGCGGTGGTCGGTGCGGTTTCCGGTGCGTTGACGGTGCTGTTCCAGAGTCCGGTGGCAGGGGTGGACGGCGAGCGGCTGCACCGCCAAATCCACGAAACGACCTCGCGGGTGTTGCAGCCCTGGCTCGCCTCGAATACCAAGATGCATGTCGGACCCCTGCACTGATCGCCTCAGCCGAATTGCTGCCAGCCCAAACGGATCACCATGCCGATGACGACGACCAGGAGTACGACGCGCACGAACTCCGCGCCCTTGCGTAATGCCATGTGCGAGCCGATGATCGCGCCCGCCACATTGCCGACCGCCATGGCCGCGCCGAGCGCGAACATGATGTGGCCGGTGACACCGAAGTAGATCAGCGCACCGAAATTGGATCCGCAGTTGATCACCTTCGCCATCGCGGCCGCACGCACGAATTCGGTGCCGAGCAGGGTGGCGAAGGTAATGATCAGGAAGGTGCCCGTGCCTGGGCCGAGCAGTCCGTCGTAGAAGCCGATCAATCCGGCGGCCAGGGCGATCACGAGCACGAACTTGCGCCGGGTCGGCGGGTGCGTGGCCAGGGTGATGCCGATCGATGGGCGCAGCGTGACGAAGACGGCGACGCCGACCAGCACGACCATCACGATCGGTATGAACAGGTCGCGATCGATGAGCGACACCGCCGCCGCACCGGTCGCCGCGGTGACCGCCGCGATCACCGCCGCGGGCAGCAGCGTGCGCCACTGTATGGGAACTTTGCGCGCGAATGTCATGACCGATGCGCTGGTGCCCGCGACCGCGGCGAGCTTGTTGGTGCCGAGTGCGGTTTGTGGCGTGATGCCCGGTGCGACGAGGAACAGTGTCGGCAGGATGATCAATCCGCCGCCGCCGACCACCGCATCCACCCAGCCCGCGGCGGTCGCGGCTGTCAACAAGGCCGCCCAGTCTGCAAAATCCACCCGGCCAGCCAACCAGATGGTTGGATCGAGCCCGCCCGCACCTAGGCTGATATTCGTGCGCCGGTTCAGTCTGTGGCTTCGCGGCAAGCCCCTCATCTCGGATTCGATGCTGGCCGCAGCCCTGCTGCTGTTCGAGATTCTCGGGGTCGGGAATTCCGACAGCAAGCTGGCATACCTGGGAATCGGTGTGCTGTTGCCGGTACCTGTCGCGTTCCGGCGGCTCTATCCGCGGGCGATGGCAGCCGCGATGCTCGGACTCTCGATCGCCTCGACGCTGGTGAGCTACGCGTCCGAGGACAATGGCGACCATATCGCGCTTCTCGGGCTCGGCATCATGCTGTACACGCTCGTCGCGTATGTCGGTCGCAAGGAAGGAGTTTGGTACGCGCTCGGCCTTGTCGCCGACTGCACCAGCTCATTTCTGTTGCTGCACAAGCCGGCCGGTTCGGATCTGATCTTCACCGCGATGTTCTATGCGCTGTGCTGGACGCTGGCCGAATTCATCGGTGCGCGCCATGCCTATGACCAGGAGGTGGCGGCGCGGCTCGCGGTCGCCGACTACGACCGGGAACGCCGTGCGCACGATGCCGTCTCCGCCGAACGCACCCGTATCGCCCGCGAATTACACGACGTCGTCGCCCACGCGGTGAGCGTGATCATCGTACAGGCCGACGGCGCGAAGTACGCGCTGCGGCGCGATCCGGACGCGGCCGAGCGGGCATTGACCACGATCGCGAGCACCGGTCGCGAGGCCCTGCGGGAATTGCGCCGAACCGTGGCGCTCCTGCGTATCGAGCACGCCCCGGATCAATTGCCGCAGCACGGAACCGCGGGTCTGGCGAAGGTGGTCGAGATGATGCGCGATACCGGACTCGCGGTGGAACTCGAAATGACCGGTGAACTGGACGATATCGCCCCCGAGGTGAGTCTCGGTATGCACCGCATCGTGGCCGAATCACTGACCAACACGCTCCGGCACGCGGGTTCTCATCCCAAGGCATGGGTGCGGGTGCAGCGCCGCGAGATCGATGTGGTCATCGAAGTCACCGATACCGGCGGAGTTCCGGTGCGGGAGCTGGCCGCGAGCCCGATCGTCGGCGGCGGCATGGGACTGGTCGGCATGCGCGAACGCATCGCCGTACTCAGCGGCACGCTGGAAGCGGGCCGCACCTCCGATGGCGCCTGGCGGGTATACGCGACCATCCCACTGGTGCGCGGCAACGAAAACGGTTAGCCGCAGGCTTCTTTCGGCGCCATGCGCACGGTGCGGAAAACACGCTGGACGTGGCCGATAGATTAGGGACGTGCCGATTACCGTTCTCGTTGTCGACGATCAGGAACTCATGCGCATGGGGTTGAAGATGGTGCTCGGTGCGCACCCGGACATCGAGGTGATCGGAGAGGCCGAGAACGGTGCCGCCGCGATATCCCGGGCCAAGGAGTTGCGGCCGGATGTGGTGCTGATGGATGTGCGGATGCCGGTTGTCGACGGGGTATCGGCCACGCAGCGCATCGTCGAGGCCGGTGACGGCTGCAAGGTGCTGGTGATGACGACCTTCGACCTCGACGAACACGCATTGGGCGCGCTGCGAGCCGGTGCGAGCGGATTCCTGTTGAAGGACACGCCGCCCGAGGATCTGGTCTCGGCGATCCGGAGTGTGGCGGGCGGTGATGCGGTCGTGTCGCCGAAGGTGACCAAGCGACTGCTGGACCGGCTCATCGCCGACGACCCGGGCGGCATGCGGGATCCGGCGGTACTCGAGGTGCTGACCGCGCGTGAGCGCGAGGTGCTCGAGCAGATCGCGGCGGGGCGGTCCAATGCCGAGATCGCCGAGCAGTTGTACCTGTCCGAGGCCACCGTCAAGACGCACGTCGGGCGGGTGCTGACGAAACTCGGTCTGCGCGACCGGGTTCAAGCAGTCGTGCTGGCCTACGAGACCGGCTTGGTGCGACCCGGCGGGTGAGATCTCAGCGAGCTATCAGGCTGGATCGGGAGAAAAATCGGACCGTGCGACGTTGAACCGGGTAGATCGTCCGAAAGGATCGCCATGCCCGCCGTACTGTTCGTGCTCTACGTCATCGTCGAGATCGCCGCGCTGATCGGCGTCGGCCAGCTCATCGGCGTGATGCCGACCATCCTGCTGCTCATCGCCGGTTCCGCCGCGGGCATGCTGCTCATCGGCTCCCAAGGCCGACGCGTCTTCGAACAATTCCGGCGCGCCGGACGCGGGGAGATCAACCCGGGCACCGCGGTCGCGGACGGCGCGCTCGTCGCCACGGGTGGGTTCCTGATGTTCATCCCAGGCCTGGTCACCTCGTTCTTCGGGCTGCTCCTGCTGCTGCCGCCGACCCGCTTCCTGGTCCGTCCCCTTGTCGCCGCGTTCGCCGCGCGCCGCTTCAGCCGCCTGGCCGCGGCGATGCCGTATCGCGGCGTGATCATCGACGGTGACGATGTGGTCGACGGCGCGGTTGTCAGCGAGTGGTACGACGACCCCCGCCCCTCGACTCGCCCAGCTCTTCCGTAGCGACCACTTTGCGGGTTGCTCGAAAGGGTCAGCCGGTTGATCGGGTTCACTCCGGGTCTCTTACTTAAACCGTGCCGACTGTCACCCTCGTGCCCATTTCGTAAGCCGGATCAAAGGACTAGGGTGGCCGGATGGCGACCGAAGAGCTCACCGTCACGGTGAGTGAGGAGCTGGCAGCGGCGGTGCGGCAGGCCGCGGCGGCTGCGGGACAGTCGATTTCCGGATTCGCGGCTGCGGCATTGCGGCTGGAACTGATCGCGGTGGAGGCGGGTATGCGCGCCGCACCCGGCGGCGCGCCGCCGAGATACGCGGAGGTCATGGCGGTGCTCGCACAGCCCGCGGACGTTTCGCCACCGACCATTTAGAGCGACCCGCAAGCAGCCGCTACGGAGCGGAGGCTGTCCGACTCGACGGACTGAAACACCGATACGGCAGACTGGTCTCTCGTGAGTACCCAGTTGCTGATCGGCGGTCGTTTCTACAGTTCGAGTTCACCCGACGCGACGGCAATGGCCGTGACCGACGGCACCGTGGTGTGGCTGGGTGCCGAGCAACCGGGACGCGCGCTGCATCCGGATGCGGAGATCATCGACCTCGACGGTGCTTTCGTGGCACCGGCATTCGTCGATCCGCACGTGCACGTGACGGCGCTGGGCTTGAAAGTGACCGGCCTCGATCTGTCGGTGGCGCGTTCACTCGAACACTGCCTGCAACTGCTGCGCGCGTTCGCGAAGTCGCATCCCGACGGCGCGATTCTCGGCGACGGCTGGGACGAGACCGGATGGCCGGAGGATCGGCCGCCGACGGTCGAGGAACTCGACGCGGCAGTGCAGCCGGGGCGTCAGGTGTATCTGTCGCGGGTGGACGCGCATTCGGCGGTGGTGTCGTCAGGGTTGTTGACTGCGGAAGTCATCGCCGCCTCGGGTTTCACGCGCGGTACGCCGCTGCGCGCTGACGCGCACCATCTGGTGCGCACCGCGGTTCTCTCGGGATTGGATCGCGCACAACGGGATCGGGCGCGCAGGGCCGCACTGGATACGGCGGCCGCGCACGGTGTCGTGGCGGTGCACGAATGCGGGGGACCGGAGATCGCCGGGCGCACCGATATTCGTGAGTTGCTCGACTTCGACCACGGTGTGGAAGTCCGGGCCTATTGGGGTGAGGCGGTGCGCACCGCGGACGAGGCGCGGGCGCTCATCGCCGAACTCGGGGTGCACGCGCTCGGTGGCGATCTGTTCGTGGACGGCTCCATCGGCTCGCGCAGCGCTCGGTTGCGTGCGCCCTATGCCGATGACGCCGGAACCGGTCTCGGCTACCTCGACGCCGATACGATCGCCGCGCATGTGCGCGCCTGCACCCAGGCAGGCGTTCAGGCCGGATTCCACGTCATCGGTGATGCCGCGATGGACGCTGTCGTCGCCGGATTCGGACAGGTGGTCGACGAACTCGGCAGCCCGGCCGTCGCATCCTGCGCGCACCGCGTCGAGCATGCGGAGATGATCGATGCCGGTCAGATCGCGAAACTGGCCGCCTGGGGCGTAATCGCCAGTGTCCAACCGGGTTTCGACGCGACCTGGGGCGGCCCGGACGGCATGTACGCCACCCGCCTCGGCTCCGAACGCGCCGGCACCCTGAATCCCTTCGCGGCCATGGCCGCCGCGGGCATCGCCCTCGCCATCGGCTCGGACGCGCCGGTTACCGCAGTCGATCCCTGGTCGGCGGTCCGGGCCGCGGTCAACCACCGCACCCCCGGCCACGGTCTCTCACCCCGTGCCGCCTTTGCCGCTGCCACCCGGGGGGCCTGGCGCGCGGGCGGCGTCCGCGACGGCGTCGCGGGCACCTTGGTCCCGGGAGCTCCCGCCTCCTACGCGATCTGGGACGCCGCCGACCTCGTTGTCGCAGCAGCCGCCGATACCGTCCAACGCTGGTCCACCGATCCGCGCTCCAGGGTCCCCGGCCTACCCCCGCTCGATCCCGACGCATCCCTGCCCACCTGCCTGCGCACCGTCCACCGCGGAGTCACCATCCATGAAGCCTGAAACTCCCGGCGTGGCTCTGCGCCGCGTGGCGGTCGCGCTCGGTCGGTATCCGGTGCTGAGTCGGTCGGTCGCGGCGGTGGTGTCGGGGTTGTTGATTTTCGGGAGTTTTCCGCCGCGGCCGTTCTGGTTTCTCGCGCCTATCGGGATCGTGGTGCTGACGCTGACCATACGCGGCGCCGCGCGGATGCGTGGAGGGTTCGGGTACGGGTTCCTGGCGGGGCTGGCGTTCTTCGTGCCGCTTTTGCCGTGGACCGGGATCTACGTCGGGCCGGTGCCGTGGCTCGCGTTGTCGACGGTGTGTTCCTTATATATAGGTTTATTCGGGCTACTGGCGCGGTTGTTGTTTTCGCTGCCGGGGTGGCCGGTGTGGGTGGCGTTGACGTGGACGGCCACCGAGTGGCTGCGATCGAGCTTTCCGTTCGGCGGATTCCCGTGGGGGCGTTTGGCGTTCGGTCAGGCCGATGGGTGGTACCTCTCGCTGGCCATGGTCGGCGGCGCGCCGCTCATCGGATTCGCGGTGGCGCTCACCGGAACCGCGGCGGCGGCAGTGCTGGTGTCCGTGTGGACTCGCGTGACGGTCGTGCCGACGGACGATAAGTCCCCCGCCGAATCGGGTCGTACCACCAAGGCCCGCGTCGGAATTATCGCCGCGGCGGCGACTTTGGTTACCATCCCGGTCACCGGAGCGATCCTCCGGACCGCGCTGCCCGGCCCGCAGGAGGGCGACCGGACGATCACGGTCGCCGCCATCCAGGGCAGCGTGCCGCGGCTCGGGCTTGACTTCAATGCCCAGCGACGCGCCGTACTCGACAACCATGTCCGGCGCACCGAGGAGCTGGCTCGAGCAGTCGCGCAGGGGCAGGCGCGACAGCCGGACGTGGTGATCTGGCCGGAGAACTCATCGGATATCGACCCGCTGCGCAATGCCGACGCGGCCGCGGAGATCACCGAGGCGTCCGAGCAGATCGGCGCGCCGATACTCGTCGGCGCCGTACTGGTGAACGGCGATCGCACGACAACGAACTCGGTCATCGTCTGGAACGGTGCGGCCGGTCCGGGCGAGCGGCACGACAAGAAGATCATCCAGCCGTTCGGTGAATACCTGCCGATGCGCAGCTTCTTCCGCCTGTTCTCCGAGTACGCCGACCGCGCCGGATACTTCGTCCCGGGCCACGGCGACGGCACCGTCCGCGTCGACCCTTTCGAGCGACCTGCAAGCAGTCGCCACGGCGGCATCGATATCGGCGTCGCGACCTGCTACGAGGTCGCCTTCGACCGCGCCTTCCGCGATTCCATGCACGCGGGCGCGCAATTGCTGACCGTACCCACCAATAACGCCACCTTCGGCGACAGCGAGATGACCTATCAGCAGCTGGCCATGTCCCGGGTCCGTGCCGTCGAACACGGCCGCGCCCTCGTGGTCGCCGCCACCTCCGGTGTCAGCGCCATCATCACCGCGGACGGCACAGTCCAGCAGCGGACACCCGAGTTCGTACCCGCCGCGCTGGTCGCCGAACTGCCGTTGCGCAGCACCACGACATTCGCGACCCGATTCGGTGCCGAAGCGGAACTGCTCTCGGTTATTCTGTCCGGTGCTGCCGTCGTGGTGGCGGCTATCCGGCGGCGAAAGACCCGCGGTAGGTACGTGAACGACCAGGCCACCATGGACCAGCCGGTCGGCTGAGCTCGCCAGATCGGTTGAGCGCGATGAATAGGGCGTTCCCCTAACCAAACAATCGGTATGTTTCGGGGCTTCGAAACCATCTTTCGGTCTGCCCTGAGCGTTAGCGTGCAGTTCGCCAGATTGAAACAGTGCTGGCGTAAGTCGTCGTTTTCCAGTGTTCTCTGCCGCTCAAACCGCAAATTTGGAGAGTTTGCGGGAATGTTGCTCGCGAAAGAGCCTTACTGCCAACGTCGTTCGAAGTGAAACAAATCCGCAACGCTGGCCATCCGTTGCATTCGATGCTCCGAATCTATGGGCGTGGATCACGTCCTACGGCTGGCGCGTGCGCGCCTGCGGTGGCGGTGCTCGGGGAGTTGTGCATCAACAGCGGCAGAAGGAGTGATTGATGAAGTCATTGGCCACGGATCGCGTCGACCAATGCTCTTCCGGTGAATTCTCGGCACAACCATTCGCACTGTCGCCGGCGCAAACAGCCCTCTGGTACGCCCAACGTATCCGCCCGGATGTCCCGCTGACCATTGCGCAGTATGTCGAGATCCACGGAGACCTGGACGTCGGACGCCTGCTGTACTCGATCGAACGGTTCGGTGTCGAAACGCAGGTCGGACATGTGCGTCTGATCGAGATCGACGGTGTCCCGCATCAGGTGATCGACCACAGCCGCCGCCCCGGCTGGGGCCGGATCGATCTGCGCGACGAGCCTGATCCGCACGCTGCCGCGCTGCGCTGGATGAATGAGCACGCCAGCTCGCCGATCGACTTCGAGCGGGATCCACTCACTACGAACATAGTGTTGCGGACCGGCGAGTCCGACTACATCTGGTACGCACGCGGCCATCACATCGTGATCGACGGCTACGGCGCGATGAACGCACTCACCCGTACCGCGGAGATCTATACGGCGGTGGAGAACCGCACCGAGCCGGAGGCATCCCGAGCTACGCCGCTGGCCAAAATCTATGCGGACGAATCCACATACCGCGACACGAGCCGGTTCCGCAACGACCGCGACTATTGGCTCGAGCAATTAGTGGGCGCGGGTGGACCGATGACGCTGTCCAACGTGAACGGCCTCACCGCCGCCCCCGACGCGGGGCGGCGGCGCGCTTGCGCGGTCCTCGACGGACCCGCCGAGGCCGCCATGACCGCGGCCACGGCCGAACTCCAGACCCAGAACTCGACCATGTTCGTCGCCGCACTGGCCGCCTATGTGCGGTCGGTTACCGGCAATTCCGACGTGGTGCTGAGCCTGCCGGTCTCGGCGCGGACAACGGTCGCGCTGCGCCGCTCCGCCGGCGTGGTCTCGAATGTGGTGCCGATCCGGGTGCGCTTCGATGCCGACACCACCGTCCGCGATGTGGTGCGCGCCGCCGAATTGCAGATCACCGGCGCGCTGCGGCACCAGCACTACCGGCACGACGACATCCGCCGCGATTGCGGCTACTCCCGCGATGCGCGCGGATTCTTCGGCCCGATGGTCAACATCATGCTGTTCCACGACGAAGTGAAGTTCGGCAGTCTGCTCGGCTCGCTGCATGTGCTGGCCACCGGCCCGGTCGAGGACCTGTCGGTCAATCTGTACAACGGCGAGGGCGGTCGTATCCATGTCGACTTCGAGGCCAATCCGCGGCTCTACGCGGAGTCCGAGGTCACCGCGCACCATGGCCGGTTCCTGGACTTCCTGACCCGATTCCTCGCCGCCGATCCCGATACGCATGCCGAGAATCTCATCGCCATCACCGACGACGAGCGCGAACGCGTACTGCACACCTGGAACGCCACCGAGACCGCACCGCAGCAGGGGACCCTGTCCGGCCTGTTCGCCGATCGCGCGATGGTATGCCCGGATGCGGTCGCGCTCGAATTCGGTGACGAGACACTGACTTACCGCGAACTCGACGAGCGTGCCAACCGGTTGGCCCGACTGCTCGTCGCGCGCGGTGCGGGGCCCGAGCAGGTTGTCGGCCTGTACCTGCGGCGCAGCCTCGAGCTCGTCGTGGGCATCTACGCGATCATCAAGGCGGGCGCGGCGTACCTACCGCTGGATTCCGATCATCCGGTCGAGCGGATCGAAGAGATCCTCGAACAGGCCGATCCGGTCTGTGTATTGACCACGGCCCGAGACGAACTCGCGCTGTCGGCGGACACGGTCGCGATCGATACCGTCGACCTCACGGAGTTCGACGCCCACCCGATCGCCGACACCGACCGTCCCGCTCCGCTGCGTGCCGATCATCTCGCGTACGTGATCTTCACCTCGGGATCGACCGGAAAACCCAAGGGCGTCGGCGTAACTCACGCCGCGATCGTCAACCGGCTGCGGTGGATGCAGCACGAATATCCGCTGGACGGCACCGACGCGGTGCTGCAGAAGACTCCGGACACCTTCGACGTCTCGGTCTGGGAATTCTTCTGGCCCTTGCAGATCGGCGCGCGACTCGTCGTCGCGGCGCCCGACGGACATCGCGATCCGGGCTACCTGGCCCGGACGATCGCCGAGAAGTCCATCACCGTAGCCCATTTCGTGCCGTCCATGCTTTCGGTGTTCGTCACCGATACCGATGTGCGCGGCTGCACCGCGTTGCGCCGGGTGTTCTGCAGTGGTGAAGCGTTGCCCGCGGCCACCGTCCGCGACTTCCACGCCGCCCTGCACGGGCCGGAACTGCATAATCTGTACGGGCCGACCGAGGTCGCCGTCGATGTCACCTACTGGCCGTGCTCGGCCCACCCGGATACCGTGCCGATCGGCTCGCCGGTGTGGAACACCCAGACCTACATCCTGGACTCGCGCCTGCGGCCGGTGCCGCCGGGGGTCGTCGGCGAGCTGTATCTCGCGGGCGTCCAATTGGCGCGCGGTTACCTCGGCCAATCTCGGTTGACCGCTGATCGTTTCGTGGCCAACCCGTTCACTCCGGGCGCCCGGATGTACCGCACCGGTGATCTGGCGCGCTGGCAGGGCGAGCCGGATCTGGGTGGCCACCAAGGGGATTCAAGTCGGGGTGTCCTCGAATACTTGGGTCGCAGCGACTTCCAGGTGAAGATCCGCGGTCTGCGCATCGAACTCGGCGAGATCGAGGCGGCGCTGCTGGCCGACGAACGGGTCGCCCGTGCCGTCTGCGTCGCCCATCACGGCCGCACCGGCGACGAACTCGTCGCCTATGTCGTTGCCAACCCGGCCTTTTCGGACCACCTGGACAGCACCGCGCTGCTGAATGCCTTGCGTCGCACGTTGCCCGGCTACATGGTGCCTTCGGTGCTGATGGTGCTCGGCGAACTACCGTTGAGCGCGAACGGCAAGATCGACCGCAAGGCGCTGCCGGAACCCATTGCCGACCGCCCGTCCGGCCATCTCACCGCCGAGCCCCGCACCGAGGTGGAGCGGGTGCTCGCCGGTATCTTTGCTGAAGTTCTCGGCATCGACGGAATCGGTGTCGAGGATGGCTTTTTCGATCTCGGCGGCAATTCGCTGATCGCCGCCCGCGCGGTCGCGCGGATCAATGCCACTCTCGGCACTGGGCTGACCATTCGCGACCTGTTCGAGGCCTCGACCATCGCCGCGTTGATCGAGCGCTTCGCCGCTCACAACCCGGACGCGTCCTCCCCGAAGCTGGTACCGGTCGAACGGCCGCAACGGATTCCGCTGTCGCTGGCTCAGCAGCGGCTGTGGATCCTCAATCGCTTCGCCGAACATGCCGCCGCCTACAACATGCCGCTGGCCGTCGAGATCGATGGACCCATCGACCTCGTGGCGCTGCGTGCCGGACTCGTCGATGTGATCGAACGGCACGAATCCCTGCGAACCACGTTCCCGGATGCGCCGGAAGGTCCATACCAGCTCGTACATCCGGCCACCGATATCCCGCTCACCCTGGACCCGATCGACGCGACCGGCGCCGATGTGCGGGAACTCGCCGAGGAGTTCGCCGGATACGGCTTCGATCTGCGCAGTCAGGCCCCGATCCGGGTGGCCCTGTGGAGCACCGGGCCGGAACGGCACGTATTCCTCGTCGTGCTGCACCACATCTGCGGCGACGGCTGGTCGATCGCACCGCTGGCCAGGGATCTGATGGCTGCGGTAGCCATGCGTGCGAAGGGCGTCGCACCGCAGTGGACCCCGCTGCCGGTGCAGTACGCCGATTTCGCCCTGTGGCAGCGCGAACTGCTCGGCGACGAAGCCGATCCGGCGAGTGCGCTGAGCAGTCAGCTCGCCTACTGGCGCACGGCCCTCACCGGTCTGCCGGATCAGCTCGATCTGCCGCTGGATCGCCCGCGCCCACTGCGTCGCTCGACCGACGGCGGGCGGGTGGAGTTCACCATCGCACCCGAGATCCGCCGCGCCGCAGGCGAACTCGCGGCCAGCCGGGGTGTCAGCATGTTCATGGTGCTGCACGCAGTACTGGCCACGTTGCTCGCGCGGCTGTGCGCGAACACCGATATCGCCATCGGCACCCCGATCGCGGGCCGTTCGGATCCGGCGCTCGACGATCTGGTCGGCATGTTCGTCAATACGCTGGTGTTGCGGACCGAGGTCGATCCGGCCGCCGGTTTCGAGCAGATGCTCGATGTGGTCCGCGAAACCGATCTCAATGCCTTCGCCAATGCGGATGTGCCGTTCGAGCGACTGGTCGAACTCGTCAACCCGGAGCGCTCCGCCGCCAGGCACCCGCTGTTCCAGGTGATGCTGTCCTACGACCGCGCACCGGATCTGAACATCGATCTGCCCGATGTGCAGGCGCGGGTGCTGCCGATCGCCGCCGATATCGCGAAATTCGATCTGCAGCTGGAACTGCACGACGGTATCGCCGACGGCCCGCTGCACGCCGAATTCGGCTATGCCACTGATGTTTTCGACAAGCGCACGGTCGAATCGTTCGCTCGCCGGTTCATCGCTGTGCTCAGTGCCGTCGTCGCCGAGCCGAATCGACCGGTCGGTGATCTGCCGATCCTGGACCGGCGCGAGGCAGCGAAGCTCGCACCGATCGCCGGTGCTCCGGGTGAGCCCTCGATCACCTTGGCGCAGCTGTTCACCGACATCGCCGAGCGGCTGCCGG
>NZ_BDBY01000135.1 GCF_001613225.1 Nocardia pseudovaccinii NBRC 100343 | reverse complement strand
AGCCTCGATTCCATTGCGGCCATCTGGGCCGTGGCGAAAACCGGTGCGGCATATGTGCCGATCGATCCGAGCTACCCGGCCGAGCGGATCGGGCATATGATCGCCGATTCCGGTGCCATGCTCGGGCTGACCGTGCCGGAATCCCTGGCCACCATGCCCGCCTGGCCCGCCGCAGGCGGTAAGCACCGCAAACACTATGTCGATTGGCTGGTACTCGGCTCGGATGAACTGGCCACCGAATCCGCCCGCTACTCAACCGATCCCGTCACCGATGCGGACCGCCACTATCCGATGCGCACCGGGTATCCGGCCTACCTGATCTACACCTCGGGTTCCACCGGAAAGCCCAAGGCAGTCGTCGTCACCCACGCCGGTATCGCATCGCTGGCACAGGAGCAGATGCATCTGTTCGGTGTCACGGATTCGGCACGCACGCTGCACTTCTCCTCGCCCAGCTTCGACGCGTCGGTGCTGGAGATCCTGCTCGGGTTCGCGGCGGGCGCCACCATCGTCATCGCACCCGCGGGTATGTACGGCGGTACGGAACTCGCCGATCTGCTGCGCACGGAGCGGGTCACCCATGCCTTCATCACCCCGGCCGCGCTGGCCACCGTGCCGGAGGAGGGGCTCGACGATCTCGAGGCCGTCATCGTGGGCGGTGAGGCGTGCTCGGAGGAACTGGTCGAACGATGGTCGGCCGTGCACCGCATCCACAATATGTACGGCCCTTCCGAGGCGACGGTCGCCGCCACCGCCAGCGGTCCGATGCAGGCGGGTCGCCCGGTGCCGCTCGGCAAGCCGGTGCGCGGTATGCGACTGTTCGTGCTGGACGGTCGACTGCATCCGGTGCCACCGGGGACCCCGGGCGAGCTCTACCTGTCCGGCCCGGGGCTGGCCCGCGGCTACCTGGGCCGATACGGCCTTACCGCACAGGGCTTCCCGGCCAACCCGCACGGTCGGCGCGGTGAAAGGATGTACCGCACCGGCGATCTCGTGGTCTCGGATCCGACCGGACAGCTGCGCTTCCTCGGCCGCGTCGACGACCAGATCAAGATCCGCGGCTTCCGCATCGAACTGCGCGAAATCGACCATGTGCTGCGCGCCCATCCGGGTGTGCGCGCCGCGCTCACCGTCGTGCACACCGACGAACACGGCCAGCCACGCCTGGTCGCCTATGTGACCGCGAACGAACCGATCGAGGCCGCCGCGATCGCCGAGACCGCGCGTCAGCGGCTGCCCGGCTACATGGTGCCCGCATCGATTGCCGTACTCGACGAGATGCCGGTCACCCAGGCGGGCAAGCTGGACCGAAAGGCCCTGCCAGCACCGGTTTTCGCGGCCGTGGGTACCTCGCGTGCGCCGAGCACGCTGCTGGAGCAGCGCGTCGCCGCCGCGTTCGGTGAAATCCTCGGTCATCCGATGACGGGCGCGGAGGACAGCTTCTTCGAGGTGGGCGGCAACTCGCTGCTCGCCACCCGCCTCGCCGCCGCACTGCACGCGGAATTCGGCGTCGACCTGCCGGTGCGGCTGATCTTCGAGGCGCCGACGGTGGCCGGTGTCGCGGAACGGATAACGGAAGCGCCCCGGACGCAACGGGTGGCGCTGGCTGTGCATACCCCACGTCCGGGACGCATTCCATTGTCGCTGCCCCAGCAGCGACTGTGGTTCCTCAATCGATTCTCACCCGAATCGAGCGCCTATAACATCGCATTCGTCATTCGGATCGACGGCGATCTGGATGCGGCGGCCCTGCGTGCGGCGCTGACCGATCTGGTCGAGCGGCACGAGATACTGCGCACGGTGTTCCCGGAGGACAATCTCGGCGCACGGCAGTCGGTGCTGCCGACCGCCAAGGCCATGCCGGTGGTCGAGCCGGTGGCGACCGACGAAGGCGCCGCCGAGCAGACACTGCGCGCCATGGCCCGCGCCGGATTCGATCTCACCAAGGACATCCCGCTTCGGATCAGCTTGCTGCGCACCGACTCTCGGCGTCATCTGCTCGGCATTGTGTTGCACCACATCGCCGCCGACGGTTGGTCGCTCGGCCCGCTGACCCGGGATCTGGCCGCTGCTTACGTGGCAAGGCGTGCAGGTGGGGCACCCGATTGGACGCCGCTTCCGGTGCAGTACGCCGATTTCGGGTTGTGGCAGCGCGACTACCTCGGTGACGAGGCCGATCCGGACAGTCTCGCAGCCGAGCAACTCGCGTACTGGCGTAGCGCACTGGCGGATCTGCACGACGAACTGCCGCTGCCCTACGATCGGCTGCGGTCGGCCGCGCCGACGCAGGAGGCGGGTTCGGTGCGCTTCAGCGTGCCCGAGCCGGTGCAGCGGGCACTTGCCGAACTTGCGCGCGAACAGGGCGTCAGCATCTTCATGGTGCTGCGCTCGGCCCTCGCCGTCATGCTGCGGTTCATTACCGGCGGTCGGGATATCGTGATCGGCACGCCGGTCGCGGGGCGCACCGATACCAAGCTCGACGACCTGGTCGGCATGTTCGTCAACACGCTGGTGCTGCGCTCGGATGTCGACCCGGATGTTCCGTTCGCGACGCTGCTGCGCGCGGATCGCGATAACGAGCTGGCCGCCATGGCGCACACGGATATCCCCTTCGAGCGCATCGTCAACGAGTTGGGCAGCGACGGGCGCGGCAGCGGTCGCCAGCCGCTGTTCCAGGTGGCGCTGACAGTGCAGGACGGTCCGGTTCCCGCGCTCGAACTGCCCGGCCTCGCCTTGCATGCTGAGGAATTGGATATCGCGCTGGCCAAATTCGATCTGGAACTGCGGGTCGGTACCGGCGCCCGCGACGCCGGACCGGACGCATCGGCGCGTATCTTCGAATTCGTCTATGCCGCCGAGCTTTTCGATGCAGCGACGGTCAAAACGATGGCCGATCGGTTCCAGGCGGTGTTGTCGGCCATTACCGCCGCACCGCAGGTGCTGGTCCGCGATATCGACGTGCGCACCGGATTCGAGCGACGACAACTCACCCCGGCCATCGGCGGCGCGACCACGCCGCAGTGCACGCTGGCCGCTTACTTCACTGCCACCGCGCATATGCATCCGCAGCGCACGGCGATCCGCTCGAATGGCACCTCGCTGACCTACACCGCGGTCGACGCGCGCTCGAATCGGTTGGCACGGGCGCTGATCGAGCGCGGGCTCGGTCCGGGTGACCGGGTGGCACTCGGCCTGACCCGCTCGATCGACTCGGTCATCACGATGCTTGCGGTCACCAAGTCCGGTGCCGCATTCGTGCCGGTGGATCCGAACTATCCGGCCGACCGCGTGCGGCACATGCTGGTCGACTCCGGGTGCGAAGTGGGCGTCACGCTGGCCGAGCACGCCGATCGGCTGCCCGCGACCGCGGGCACCGACTGGCTGCTGCTCGACGCGCCTGAATTCATCGAGGAACTGGACGAATTCGACGACTGCCTGGTCGACGACTACGAACGCCATCGCCGCATTGAGATCGCTGATCTGGCCTATGTGATCTACACCTCGGGCTCGACCGGCAAACCCAAGGGCGTGGGCGTCACGCACGGCGGGCTGTCGAACTTCGGCGACGAACTCCGCGAGCGGATTCGGGTCGACAAGGATTCGCGCACGCTGCACTTTTCCTCCCCGAGCTTCGACGCGGCGATTCTGGATCTGCTGCTCGCGATCGGCTCCGGTGCGACCATGGTGATCGTCCCGACCGATATCTACGGCGGCGATGAACTGGCCGCGCTGATGGAGCGCGAGCGTGTCACTCACACGTTCATCACACCGGCGGCGTTGGCCACCATCGATCGGGAGCGGTGGTCGTTGCCGTGCCTGCGTGCGCTCATGGTGGGTGGCGAGGCCTTGAGTCCAGGGCTGGTGGCCCGCTGGGCCCCGGGACGCCAGATGTACAACGTCTACGGGCCGACCGAGACCACCATCGTCACCACGATCTCCGCGCCGATGGCGATCGGCGAACCGATCACCATCGGCACCCCGGTGCGCGGTGCGCGGGCGCTGGTACTCGATGAGCGGCTGCGTCCGGTGCCGGTCGGGGTTCCCGGCGATCTATACCTCGGCGGATTCGGTGTCTCGCGTGGGTATTTCGACAGGTTCGAACTCACCGCTACACGGTTCGTCGCCGACCCTTTCGGACCGGCGGGGTCGCGGATGTACCGCAGTGGTGATGTGGTGCGCTGGAATGCCGCGGGCGAGATCGTCTACCTCGGACGCAGTGACCATCAGGTCAAGGTGCGCGGCTTCCGCATCGAACTCGGCGAGATCACCAACGCGCTCGCCGCACATGAGCACGTGCGGTTCGCGCACACCGAGGTGCGCCATATCGCGGGCGCGGATCGGATCGTCTCGTTCATCCAGGCTGCCGAGGACACCGCACCGGATATCGATGCGGTGCGCGCCCATGTTGCCGAACACCTTCCCGCGCATATGGTTCCGGCGAGTATCACCATGCTGGACAGGATCCCGCTGTCCCCGACGGGCAAATTGGATGTCGCCGCACTGCCCGAACCACAGCTGACGTTGCGCACGGCCCAGCGGGCACCAGCGACCGACGCCGAGCGGCTGGTGGCCGAGGTGATGGGCGAGTTGGTCGGTGCCGAGGGCGTGAGCGCCGACGACAGCTTCTTCGATATCGGCGGAAATTCGCTGCTGGCAACCCAACTCGTGGCCCGGCTGGCCGCGGCGACCAATACCCGCCTCGAGGTGCGCACCGTCTTCACTATGCCGACGGTCGCCGAACTCGCGACGCTGCTCGATTCCGGATCCGGCGCCGACGCCCGGCCGGAGCTGGTCCGCCGCGATCGGCCCGAGCGGATTCCGTTGTCGGCGGCGCAGTATCGCCTGTGGTTCCTGAACCGGTTCAACCAGATCGGCGACAGCACGGGTCATGCCACCGGGGCGTACAACATCCCCGTGGTGCTGCGGTTGCGCGGCGAGCTGAATGCCGATGCGCTGGTGCGGGCATTGCACGCCGTGCAGCAGCGGCACGAGACGCTGCGGACGGTGTTCCCGGAGATCAATGGGGTACCCGCGCAGCAGATTCTCGATCCGGCCGCTGCGGCTGTCGCGCTGTTCGCTGCGACGATGCCGCTCTCGGAAATACCCGGTGCCGTGGAGGATTTCGCTACTCCGGGATTCGATCTCGCGTCGACCGTGCCGATACGCGCCGCGCTGATCACGGTCGATCCGGACGGGGCCATCGAAAAGGCACCGGGGGAGTCGACCGATCACGTTCTGGTGCTGGTCGTCCACCACATTGCGATGGACGGCTGGTCACTGGCACCGCTGGCCGCTGATGTGGCTGCCGCCTATGCGGCCGCATGCGAGGAGAAGACGCCGGACTGGCCGGAAGCGGAGATCCAGTACGCGGATTACACACTCTGGCAACAGGACACACTCGGCACCGAGGACGATCCCGATTCGGTGGTGCACCGCCAGCTCGACTACTGGCGGCACACCCTGGACGGAATTCCGGAGCTGCTGAACCTGCCCGCGGACCGGCCGCGCCCGCCCACGCCGACCTATCGCGGTGGCATTGTCGAGTGCCCGATCGACGCATTGACCCATCGGGAACTGCGCACGATCGCCACCGGCAATAACGTCAGCATGTTCATGTTGCTGCACGCCGCCCTCGCGGTACTGCTGCACCGGATGACCGCGACCGACGACATCACCGTCGGCACGCCGATCGCCGGTCGCGGCGGCCACCCCGAGCTGGATCGGATGGTCGGCATGTTCGTCAACACGTTGGTGCTGCGCACCCGGATCGATCCGGACGCCAGGTTCACCGACCTGTTGCACGCCGTGCGCGATATCGATCTGGATGCGTTCGAGCATGCGGACCTGCCGTTCGAGCGGCTCGTCGAGGTGCTGAATCCGGCCCGCTCGCAGGCCCATCACCCGATGTTCCAGGTGATGCTCTCGGTGCAGAACCACCCGGTGCGGGTGCTCGATCTGCCCGGGCTGCGCATCGAGTCGGAGGATGTCGACACCGGTATCGCGAAGTTCGATCTGCAGTTCACGCTGACCGAATCACAGACCGGCACAGGGGAACCCGGCGGCATCAACCTGTCGGTCAACTATGCGAGTGATCTGTTCGACGAGCAGACCGCACAGCGGCTCGGCAAGCGATTGGTCCGGCTGCTCGCCGGTGTCGCCGCGAATCCGACCACCGCCGTGGGTGATCTGGAGCTGCTCGATCCCGCCGAATGGTCCGGGCTGGCTCCGGTGCGCGGGGCGGAGGCGGACCGGCCGGTCACCTTCCCCGAGGTGTTCGAGAACGCGGCGAATGTCGATCGCAAGGCCACCGCGCTGCGCTCGGGCGACACCCAGGTGAGCTACGACGCGCTCGACCGGTGGACAAACCGGCTGGCACGGGTGCTCATCGAACGCGGGGTCGGCCCGGAAACGCTGGTGGCGCTGGGGATTCCGCGCTCGATCGAATCGGTCGCGACGATGCTCGCGGTGGCCAAGGCGGGTGCGGCCTTCGTGCCGGTCGATCCGCTGTATCCGGCGCAGCGGATCTCCCATATGCTCACCGATTCCGGTGCGGCACTGGGCATTACGCTGGCCGCGCACCGCGACCAGATGCCGGGCGATGCCGAGTGGATCGTGCTCGACGATGCCGAATTCCGTGAGTGGGTGCTGGATACCTCCGACGCGCCGATCAGGACGGGCGAGCGGACCAGCATGCTGCGGGTGGACAATCCGGCATACGTCATCTACACCTCCGGCTCGACCGGCACACCGAAGGGCGTCGTGGTCACTCACGGTGGCCTCTCGAACTTCGCCGCGGAGACCGCGCAGCGGTTCGAGGTGCACTCCGGTAGCCGGGTCCTGCATTTCGCGACGCCGAGCTTCGACGCCGCCATGCTCGACCTGCTGCTCGCACTCGGTGGTGCGGCGACGCTGGTGATCACGCCATCGGGCGTGGTCGGCGGCGCCGAACTGGGCAGGGTATTCATCGACGAAGGGATCACGCACGCGTTCATCACCACCTCGGCACTCGGCACGGTCGATCCGACCGGCGTCACCGAACTGGCGCATGTGCTGGTGGGCGGCGAGGCGCTACCGCCGGAGCTGGTCACGCGCTGGGCGCCCGGACGCAATCTGTACAACGTGTACGGGCCGACGGAGACAACCATTGTCACGGTGATCTCCCAGCCCATGGCACCGGGCGAGCCGATCACGATCGGCGGGCCGATCCGCGGCGTCAACGCCGCCATCCTCGATGGGCGGCTGCATCCCGCGCCGGTCGGGGTGACCGGTGAACTGCATCTGGCGGGTAGTGCGCTGGCACGGGGTTATCTGAACCGTCCGGGGCTGACGGCGCAGCGGTTCATCGCGAATCCCTACGGCAAGCCGGGGGAAAGGATGTATCGCACCGGCGATCTCGTGCGCTGGTTCGGGCACAGCTCCGATTCGGCCCGCGAAATCGAATACCTCGGCCGCACCGACCATCAGGTGAAGATCCGCGGCTTCCGCATCGAACTCGGCGAGATCGACGCCGCGCTCGCGCGGCACGACGCGGTCGAGTTCTCGACGACCATCGGTTATCGGACCCCCGCCGGTGCGACGGCATTGGTCTCGTATGTGAAGCCGTGCGATGGAATTACGGTCAACGCGGCCGAGCTCACCGAACATCTCGCAGCGCGGGTGCCGAATTACATGGTGCCCCAATCGATCATGCTGATCGACGAGGTTCCGCTCAGCCCGGTCGGCAAGCTCGACCGAAATGCGTTGCCGGAACCGGTCTTCAGTGCGAGCGAAGGCTATCGGGCGCCGACCACCGAGACCGAGGTGCAGCTGTGCGCCGCCTTCGCGACGGTGCTCGGTGTCGATACGGTAGGCGTCGACGACGGATTCTTCGAACTCGGCGGCAACTCACTGCTGGCCACGAAGGTTGTGGCAGAGCTGCGCGTCAACGGGATCGATCTGCCGGTGCAGCTGATGTTCGGTGACTCCACCCCGGCCGCCATCGCGGCCCGGCTGGACGGAGCCGGTCACCTCGGCGCGGCCATCGCCGCGACACTGGAGCCGGTACTGCCGATCCGGGCCCGCACCACCGCGAGCCGGGCCCCGCTGTTCTGCATCCATCCCGCGATCGGACTGTCCTGGTGCTACTCGGGCCTGCTCGCGCATCTGGCTGCCGACCGCCCGGTGTACGGATTGCAGGCACCGCATGTCGCGGGCGCGGATGGGTTCGATTCGATCGGCGAGGCCGCGGAAAACTATGTGGCGCACATCAAGTCGATCCAGCCCGAGGGGCCCTACCACCTGCTCGGCTGGTCGCTGGGCGGCCTGATCGCGCATGAGGTGGCGGTCCAGTTGCAGGAGGCGGGCGAGCAGGTCGCACTACTGTCGATGATGGATAGCTACCAGCTCACCGACGAATGGCTCGAGCATGCGATCCCCACGGTGGCCGAGATCATCGGCGAATTCGGCAATGACGCCGATGACGTCGAACTCGACCCGCGCATGACCCTGCGCGATGCCGCCGAACTGCTGAGCTCGCGTCCCGGCCCGTTCGCCGCCCTGACCCTCGAACACCTGGAGCGCCTCTACGCGGGCTACACCAATGGGACTGTCCTGGCCCACGGCTTCCGCCCCAGGACCTTCGACGGTGATCTGCTCTTCTTCACCGCGGCCGATGACGAGATCAACCACACCGACCCGACCCGCTGCGCCGCGGCGTGGGCGCCCTTCGTCACCGGCTCCATTCACAACCACGACTTGCCCTGCAAACACTCGGCCATGACGACACCGGAATCACTCGCCGTCATCGGTCCGGTGGTCAACGAGCACCTGGAAGGCGCACCGGGGCAGGAGGCACGGTCGTGAGAGAGCGTTTCGAACAATCCATCGACACAGCACCCGCACGCATCGACGAAACCTGGTGTCACCGAGGCGGATTCGCGCGAGACATCGCCGACGACCGCGCGGGCCGGGACGCCGGTGCCGAGGGGCGGAACAGGAGCGAATCGTGAGCGAATGCGGTGAGTCGACAGCGCGTGAGCAATCGGTAGCAGGCCCGGCGAGAGTGCGGGCGCCGGGGGCCAAGGCTCGGCAGGTTGTGTCGTGAGTCTGGCGGTGGAGGTGCGCGGCCTGGTCAAGACTTACGGCCGGGTGCGAGTGCTGGACGAGGTCGACCTACAGATTCCGGCGGGCACGGTGATGGCACTGCTCGGGCCCAACGGCGCGGGTAAGACGACGACGGTGCGCATCGTGACCACCCTGCTGCGGCCTTGTGCGGGATCGGTGCAGGTGGCGGGCATCGACGTCTTGCGCGATCCGGCGACCGCGCGTCGGCGCATCGGGCTGTCCGGTCAATACGCGGCGGTCGACGCCAACCTGACCGGCTACGAGAATCTGCGTATGGTGGCGCGGCTGTACGGAATGTCGCAGCGGCAGGCCACCTCTCGCGCGGCGGAGTTGCTGAACACTTTCGGCCTGGACCATGCGGCGCACCGTCGCGCGGGTACCTACTCCGGCGGTATGGCGCGGCGGCTCGACCTCGCCGGTGCATTGGTGGCGCGGCCCGCGGTGGTAGTGCTCGACGAGCCGACCACCGGCCTGGATCCGCGTGGCCGTCTCGATATGTGGCGCGTCATCGGCGATCTCGTCGACGACGGCACCACGGTGCTGCTCACCACCCAGTATCTGGAAGAGGCCGACCAGCTCGCCGACCGCATCACGGTCATCGACCGCGGGCGGGTCATCGCCAAGGGTTCGGCCGATGAGCTGAAGACCTCCATCGGCGGCGACCGGCTCACCATCACGCTGGCCCCCGGCCAGGACGTGCTGCCGGCGCTGACGATCCTCGCGCAGGTCGGTATCGGTGAGCCGACCCACGATCTGGGCGCGAACGAAGTCTCCATCGTGGTCGCCGACGGCTCCCGCACCATGGTCGAAGCGCTGCGCAGGCTCGACGACGCCGGGGTATGCGTGGTCGACGCGGGCGTGCACCGGCCCAGTCTCGACGACGTATTCCTGTCCCTCACCGGCTCCGCCGCGCACGACCTCGAGCCGGAAAACGACGATGTACAAGAGGAGATCTTGTCTTGATGAGCACCGCAGTCGCGCGCGCCGAAGCGGAATCGACCGCGAAAACCGAATCCCCACCGGAGATTCGGCAACCCCACGCCCGGGTCATCCGGGACAGCGCCATCGTGGCGTACCGGAATCTGCTGACCATCCTGCGGGTCCCGACCCTGCTGGTGACGGCGACGATCCAGCCACTGATGTTCGTTTTCCTGTTCGCCTACATCTTCGGCGCGTCACTCGGCGGCGGCCAGTATCGCGAATTCCTGCTCGCCGGAATCTTCACCCAGACAGTCGCTTTCAACGCCGCCTTCACCACGGTCGGCCTGGCGGGCGATCTGGAGAAGGGCATCATCGACCGCATGCGAACATTGCCGATGTCGCGGCTGGCGGTGCTGATGGGGCGCACACTCTCGGATCTGGCGGTGAATATCCTTAGCCTGGCCGTCATGGTCGGTTGCGGGTATATCGTCGGCTGGCGGATCAACGGCGGGATCGTCGATGCCGTACTGGCTTTCGCGATAATTCTGCTGTTCGCGTTCGCCATGTCCTGGGTCGGGGCTATCACGGGTCTGTTTTCACCCACCGTCGAAGTCGCCCAGAGCGCGGGCCTGATCTGGCTGTTCCCGTTGACATTCATCTCCTCGGCCTTCATCTCCGCGGAGTCGCTGCCCGGTCCGCTGCGCACCGTCGCCGAATGGAACCCCATCACCGCCGTTTCCGCTGCCGGACGGAAGCTCTTCGACAACGGCGCACCCCCGAGCTTCGGCACGCCAACCGGTTGGCCCGCCGAGCACTGCATCGCCTACGCGGTGGGGTGTTCCCTGGCCATCCTGGTAGTGGTCGTGCCATTGGCTCTGCTGCGGTACCGCAAGGTCGCCAGTAAGTAGTGCTTGCCGGGCGGCTCACCGTACGGAAAAGGCCGCTTGCACCAGCTGGTGCAAGCGGCCTTGTTTCGTCTGACGGAACCTAGACCCGACGCCGCGTCTTCAGCAGATCGAGCCGCTCCTTCAGCAGCTCCTCCAGCTCTTCCTTGCTGCGACGCTCCAGCAGCATGTCCCAGTGGGTGCGCGGCGGCTTGACCTTCTTGGTCTCCTGGGTGGTTCCCTCCATCAGGGTGCCCTCCTGGCCGTTGCGGCACAGCCAGGTCGGGGGGATCTCGGCGTCGTCGGCGAAGGGGACGTCGAACTCCTCGCCGTTATCGGTCCGGTACCGAGCAATCCGTCGCGGGGCCAGGTCGTGGTCGCGATCGGTTTCGTAGCTCACCGCTCCGAGCCGACTGCCCCGGAGTACGCGATCTGCCATGGTGTGCCTCTCCCTGTGTGCTCGAGTCTTGTTGCGCCGCGACCGCGTCCTTCATCGGTCAGTGCCGGATGAACGCGTGACGCTCGCTGGACCTTAGATGTAACGATCGTGCCTGCGCCAATAGTTCCCCATCGGCGTACTGGCGAACCGTTCCATTGTAGTCGGTGTCCCGGCCACCATCCGCCACGCCCACGCCGCGCCGATAAACCGGGGTCGCGAGTCCCATTCGGTCGGCACAACCATTAGGGTTCTGCGTCATGTCGCGCCGCGTGCTGTCCTGCTGCCTGTGGTGTGGGCGGGAGATCGTCGAATCGGAGGCCGGACGTCGTCGCCGGTACTGCCGTCAGTCCTGTCGCCAACGCGCCTACGAACACCGCAACAGCTTGAAGGGAACCGGAATTCCGGCGGATTCGGTGGTACTGAGTGCCCAGGAGGCGGCCGATCTGGCCGACCGCTGGTTCGCCGCCCGCTGTGCCGCCGAGGATGTGGCCACCGCCATCGGTGAGGGCGCCGACACCGAAGAGCTGAAGGCGTTGAGCGCCACACTGTTGACCCTCACCCGCGAGGCGGAACGGCTGCGGTGAGCGTCGACCGCTAGCCGAGCCTGCGCTCTTCGATCGGCGTGCTCAGGTTCGTGCCGTTGAGATCCAGGTACAGCAGTCGCTCGGTAATCGACACCGTGACCGTGTTGCGGCGTTCGATCGCGGCTACCGCGGAATCGATGAAGTCGCGATCGAAGCTGTACAGCGGGATCGCTTCGGCGCGGTGGATCCGCTTACCGGCGAGCTGCGCGAGCACCTTGGCCGGGTCGCGATGGGTGTAGATGGCAACGCGCTCAGCCGATTTGCTGCCGCGGTGCACGCGATCGGCATCGGGTGCACCGATCTCGATCCAGGCGGTGAGCCGTCCGGTGAGATCGCGCACCAGCACCGCGGGCTCGTCGGTGGACGACACGCCGCCGTCGCTGAAGGCGATGCCCTCCTCGTACTCGAGGCAGTAGGCGAGCAGTCGCGTCAGCATGAACTCGGCGGTTTCGGACGGGTGGCGCGCAACCCGCAACTCCAACTCTTGATAGACACCACGGTCTACATCGGCGAGTTGGACGGCGAAGTTGTGCAGAGTTGCGCTCAGGGCCATAGCAGCAGGAGCTTAGTGAACGCCGCTACTGCCCGCGGGCGTGCGTGCCCGCGGCGAACAGTCGCACGGCGCTCGGGGTGTTGCGGCCGTGGGCGCGCGCCCGCCAATAGACGGCGAGAGTCAGTAGCGCAACCACCCAAATCAACGCACCGAAGGCGAACAGCGTCCGACCGTCCGGATGTACCAGCGACTGGGCCCGCATCGCCTGCCAGAACACGATCGCGAGCAGCCCGGCATAGCCCGATGCGAGCACACCGATCAACGCGGCGCGCGTGCGTTCGCCCCGCAGCCACGGATAGCGCGGCGCCAGCCACGCCAGTGCGACAACCGCGAGCAGCAAGACCTGGATGGCATGCAGCCCGAGGAAATGCGGGATCCGCAGATCGCCGCCGATGGTGCTCCAGTGCGTGATCGGCATGGCGCCGACACCGTCACGCGCGGCCAGTGACGGGTGGTCCAGGACGGTATGTCCGGCCACCAACTCGACCACATTGCCGTCGGCGTCGCGCACCAGCTGTTTCCCGGTGAAACCCATCAGGTACCCGAGCGCCATCCCGACGACGGCCAGACCGAGTCCGGCGTGAATGGCCCGCGCGGTCGGCCGGTCGACCAGCCGCTGCCACGAAAGGATCAGCACAATAACGAGATTCGCGAAGAACAAGCCGGGCACGCCGGACGCGAACACCATCTGACCGATCGAATTCACCGCATCGGTCTCGCTGTTGAAATGACTGTAGGTCCCGCGCGCGGCCTGCACCACGATGAATCCGACGTCCACGAACCCGGTGATCGCGAACACCGTTCCCATCCACCAGGTGACCCGGCTCCCCCTGTGCGGCAACGACAGCAGCCATGCCAGGGTGACCCCGTAGAGCACGAAGGCCAGCCCGAACTTGAACGGTTTGAGCCATACGGATTCGTCGAGCAGCATCCGGTCGTCGAACACCATGCCACCGGCCGAGAACAGGACGAGCGCACCCATAGTGGCCACCATCCACAGCAGCGGGCGATGGAGGCGACTGCCGCCCGGCAGGTCCGGTGTGACGGCGGGACGGCGGTGGCGCGCGGAATCGCCAGGGGCGGAAAGAGTATCGATCGTCGGCATGATCCGACGGTAGGAATCGACGACGCCCGGCCACGTCCCGCTGCAGCGCCATTCGCGGGTAATACCGAGGTACTGGAAATCGACCACCGGACGCACTCGCGATCCCCTCGTCGAATCGCGAATGCGCCGGTGGCCGAATCTCACGCGGGGCAGCGGCGGGCTCGTTTACTCCGGGGCGAAGCCGACGGCGATACCACGCGCGCCGAGCCAGGGCATCGGATCGATCGGTGCGCCGTTGCCCGAGTGGATTTCGTAGTGCAGGTGCGGGCCGGTGGAGAAGCCACGGTTGCCGACGGTGGCGATGACATCGCCCGCGCGCACCTGCTGACCGACGGTGGCGAGAATGTCGTTCACATGGCCGTAGATGCCGATGGTGCCGTCATCCTGCTGCACCCGCACCCAGAGACCGAAGCCGGAGGCCGGACCTGCCTCGATGACGGTGCCGTCGGTGACCGCGGCGATCGGGGTCCCGATGGCGTCGGCGAAATCGAGGCCGGCGTGCAGCGCACCCCAGCGCATGCCGAAGTTGGATGTCAGCACGCCCTCGATGGGGCGAACGGTGCGCGGCCGGGCCGCCTCGGTGGCGATGCGGGTCTGCTCCCAGATCACGGCTTCGGGCACGGTCTGCGGCATCTGGGCCTCGCGCGGGGTGAACGCGGTGAAGGCGACGGCGCCACTGGTCTGCTCGGCCGACTGGTCCGTCTTCCCGGCCAGTGCGTCGGGTTCCACGGCGGCCATGACGCCGAGCGAGGCGCTGACGACGGCCGCCGCGGCGACCACTCGAGTTGTGGCGCGGTTGCGGCGTGAGCGAGTCGCGCCGAGACGATGAGGTAACGGTACGGTCACGGGCATGGCTAGAACGTACGGGACGGACATTCGGCTTCCGTAATCCTGTGCCAACCGTCACAGGTCTGCAAAAGCCCAGTTGGTTAGTTACAAATCGATAACGACACGGTGTGTATGCATTCCCCAACTGGCGTGATGCCGTATTGAGCGGAGTTGACCAGCAAGATGTCGGTCGCTCACACTGTTTCAGTGGCGACTAATGGAGTTCATGCCATCGAGGCGCTCGCCGACCCGACCCGCCGGGCCATTTTCGAGGCATTGCCGACCGCGCCGCTGTCGGTCGGCGATCTCGCGAAACTCGTCGGCGTAACCAGCTCGGCGGCCTCCCAGCATCTACGTGTACTGCGCGAGGCCCGGCTGGTGATGATGCGTCCGGACGGCAATCGTCGGTTGTACTTCCTGGATCCACGCGGACTGGGCGATGCGCGCGACTATCTGGAGCAGTTCTGGCCCAGCGCGCTGGCGGCCTATGCCGCGGCTTTGAGCAACGCTCGCGCCGAAGGCAACAGCTGAATGCTCGTGGTCAACCCACGCGGCGATACGCCGTTCGCCCGCGATTGTTGCCGTTGGCAGGCCACGCCCGCCTGGCGAGTTGCTTGTCGACCGCGCTGATCACCTCGGTGACGCCGATCCGCAGCAATCCGGGGTCGGGTGTATCGGCCATCGGATCGCCGAGCTGACCGGCCCACAGCACCGCATGCCTGCCGAGCAGATGCGGTGGCGGTCCGCCCCAGCGCGGCGGTGTCGGTCCGAACAGTAATACGGTGCGGGTTCCGAAGGCGGTGGCCAGATGCGCGACGCCGGTATCGCCGGAGATCACGAGCGCCGCCTCCGCGACGGTGGCGGCGAGTTCGATGAGGTTCTGCTCGCCCGCGAGCACCCGGCCACCGGGTAGGCCCGTGCGGGCGGCGATACTCAGCGCGATATCGCGCTCGGACTCGTCACCGGTGAGCACCACCTCGCGACCGAGCACCAGCAGATGCCGTACGACTGCGGCGAACCGGTCCGGCGGCCAGCGTCGGGCCGGTGCGCCCGCTCCCACGTGCACCACGATGCAATTGCGGCGACTGGTGGTCGCGACCGGCGGGACGAGTCCGAGATTGCGGCGATCGGCCACGATGCCGTCGGATTCGAGCAAATGGCACCAGCGCTCGACGTGATGCACATCCATCTGCCATTCCGGGCCATCCAGCTCCGGAAAAGCGGGATTGCGGTAGGAGAGGATGCGTCCGGGATCGGTCTTGGTGAGTGCGACGATGCTCTCGGCGCTCGGACCGTGCAGATTCACCGCCAGTGCGGGTTCGGGAGCGTCCCAGCGCAGGTCGCCGAGGTCCGAGGTGGGGATCATCGAGTCGACGGAGGCGATGAGGTCGACGATCGGCTTCAGGCGATGCGGAGCGGCGAGGACGATCTGATCGTGCGGTTTCGCCCGTCGCAGCGCGCGCAACGCGGGAACCGCGGTGAGCAGATCACCGAGGCCACGTGCCTGCAGCACGAGAACAACCGCCACCCTCTTCTCCTAGCCACCCGAGACTCGCGAACCCGACCCACCCGCTTCACCCCATGGATGCACACGACGAGAGCCACTTAGGGATAACTACCCGAGCCCGCTCGGCGATAAACGTGAGCGAGTAGCTCGTTATCGGGCCCACTGTCCGAGTCGGAGGACTAACCTCTGCGATGGCGGCCAACTACCACCAAGGAGCGTTCCTATGACCTCCCGACTCAACCCTTACATCAGTTTTTCCGACTCGGCGCGCACCGCGTTGGAGTTCTATCGAGATGTGTTCGACGGCACGCTGACCATGCAGACCTTCGGGGATATGGGGGATAAGGACGCGCCCGGCGCGGATCTGATCATGCACGGCATGCTGGAAACGCCGAGCGGATTCACGCTGATGGCTTCGGATACCCCGCCAGGTATGGAGTACAAACCAGGAAGCAGCATTTCGATCAGCCTCAGCGGTGACGCGCCCGATGAACTGCGCGGCTACTGGGACAAGCTGTCTGCCGGTGGCACCGTGACCGTGCCGTTGGAGAAGCAGATGTGGGGCGACGAATTCGGCATGTGCCTGGATCGCTTCGGTATCGCGTGGATGGTAAATATCGCGACGCCCGCCTAGGTCGCGGCGCTCGACCCGTTCGAGCAAATGTTCAGAAAATCGCTGGTGTGAGGCATAGCATCACGCTATGACGACAAACAGCGTGCTAGAGGGTCCTCTGCAACGGGTTGCGCGCAGTGCGTGGCAAACGGTGCTGGTCACCGGCATCCTGTCGGTGATCCTCGGTGTGATGATCCTGGTCTGGCCCGATGTGACACTGGTGGCCGCAGGCATCATCTTCGGCATCTATCTGGTGGTGAGTGGCTTCCTGCAGTTGGTGGCCGCATTCGGCACGCATACCAGCACCGGAATCCGGGTGCTCGCGTTCATCAGCGGTGTGTTGTCGATCATCATCGGTATCTTCTGCTTCCGTGACGAGTTGGAATCGATTCTTCTGCTCGGCCTGTGGATCGGTATCGGCTGGCTGTTCCGCGGTGTCGCGCTGCTGATGGCGGCGATCTCCGAGCCCGCGCTGCCGGGGCGCGGCTGGGAGGCTTTCTTCGGAATCATCACCGCGATCGGTGGTGTGGTGCTGATCGTGTGGCCGGTCGCGTCGGTGGCGACGCTGGCCTTGGTCGCCGGGTGGTGGCTGATCGTCCTGGGCATCATGGAGATCGTCACCTCGTTCGGTGTCCGCAAGGATGCGAAGAAGCTCGCCGAGATCTGAGATCTGCGATTCCTGCGGCCGTCGCTACTGCGGCGGCCGCAGGCGTATTTCCGGTGGGGGACTGATGCTTTCGCTATGGCGGCGCGGCTCGGGCCTTTCGATTTATGCCACGATATAGGGATGCCCAAGACGCTGCCCGCGCTGGATGTGTCCGCGCCGATCTGCTGCGCGCCGGTGGCGGCGGCCCCGGTCGACGATCGGGTCGCGCTGGAGGTGGCGTTGCGGTTGAAGGCACTGGCGGATCCGGTGCGGGTGAAGTTGATGTCGCTGCTGTTGGCCGAGCGGGACGGCACCGTCAATACCCGCGAGCTGGCCGGCGCGGTAGCACTGGCGGAGTCGACGGTGAGCCATCATCTGGGGCAATTGCGCGCCGCCGGTCTGGTGGAATCGGTGCGTCAGGGCATGACCGTGCAGCATGCGGCACGCCGGGATGCGTTGTCCGCCTTGTGTTTCGTACTCGACCCGGAGTGCTGCCGCTAGCCCTGAGACGAGGTGGGCGACTCTGTGGGCCGTGGGGTGGCGCGAATTATGGTGTCGCACCTATGATTCCGGGTGGGCGAACAGTCACCCTGCGGCAGGTCGACCTGGCTGCCCCAAACCGACGTCGCCGCGTGTGCCCTCACTCGGCGGTCCAGTCGGCGTTCGCGCCGCAGACGATCAGGCACGGCGTTTCCCCGGGAACCTGGTCGGCGAGCCATGCGGCGAACGAGATCGCCGCGGCCGGTTCGACCGCGATCCGGCATTCCTCCCACAGCCGGTCGCGTGCGTGCAGGATCTGCTCATCGCTGACCAGAACCGATGACACCTCGTGTGCGGTCAGGACCGCGAAAGGGGCCTCGCCGACCCTGCTTGCCCCGGTCGCCGAGGCAGCGACGGAGTCCGCCGCCGAGTCCACCGGCCTGCCTGCGGCGAGCGCCTCGTTCAGGCAGCAGCAATGCTCGGGTTCCACCACGACGACACGGCGGTCTCCAACAGACAGCGCCGTACCTGCCGCCAACCCTCCGCCACCGACGGCCACCACGATCGTGTCGACATCTGCGGCATCGGCGACGATCTCAGCCGCAACGGTGCCCTGCCCCGCGATGACGGCCGGATCGTCGTAGGGGTGCAGGAACCGATATCCCGGCCGCGCGGCAACCTCCGATGCCGCCGCGGCAGCCTCGGCGAAGGTGGCGCCGTGCCGGACCAGCCGCGCGCCAGTGGCCTCGATGCGGCGTGCTTTCGCCGCCGGAGCCGTCTGCGGCACATAGATCGTCGCGGACACTCCCAGCAGCGATGCCGCGGTCGCGACCGCCAGGCCGTGGTTACCACCCGATGCCGCAACCACCTGGTCATCCAGAGAACCGGAGAGCATCGCGTTGAGCGCGCCCCGCAGCTTGAACGAGCCACTGCGCTGCAGGTACTCCAGCTTCAGTAGGACACGCCGATCGTCGACCTCGAGATCGAGCAACGGGGTACGACGGATGTAGGGGCGGATTCTGTCAGCAGCCGCGTACACATCGGCGGCCGAAAGCGTTTGGGCCGGACGGTCAATCGAACTCTTCATGGAGTTCATGGTTCGCGCGCCAGCCAATTAGCGCAAGCAACGTTCAGTAAGCGGACGTTAGCAGCGCTTATGCTGGCCGTATGGTGCGAGAGCTCGACGTGAACCGCCTGCTGGTCCTGATGGAGGTGGCACACGCCAGATCCATCGCCGAGGCGGCGCGCAAACTTGCTTTCACCCCCTCGGCACTGTCACAGCAGATCGCCAAACTCGAAACCGAGCTCGGTACCCGGCTGCTGGAACGTCGCCCGGGCGGGGTCACCCCGACACCGGTCGGCGCGGTTCTGGTGGATCACGCGGAGCGCGTCATCGGTGAGCTACGGCAAGCGCGCGCAGCACTCGACGCCGCGATCGCAACTCAGCCGCAGCGTCTTGCGCTGGGCTCCTTCGCCACCGCGGCTCAACTGCTGGTGCCGACGGCGCTGGCGGCGCTGCAAGCCCGGCATCCTCGAGCCGAATTATCGCTGGTCGCCATCGAACCGCCCGAGGGCTACGGACTGGTGACCTCCGGCGATCTCGACGTCTTGATCACCCATCGCTACCCCGGCGTGGCTCCGGTACCGCACCCTGGACTGGACCGGCAGCCGCTGCTCGACGACCCGCTACGACTGGTGGTGCCCGTCGGCCACAGGCTCACCGAAGGCGCAGCACGGGGGGGCATCGACCTCGACGGCCTCGAGAACGAAACATGGATTTCGGGCGCACCGGGCATACCGAACAGGACCTGTCTGGAAACTCTCGCACGCCCAGTCGGCTTCGAGCCGCGCGTCGCCTACGAGTCCGCCGATTACCACGTCATCTTGGCGCTGGTCGGCGCAGGACTAGGAATCGCGCTCGTCCCCGCGAGCATCCTCGCCGGAGCCGACCACAGCCACGTCTCGGTCCACGATCTGCAAGGACACACCCCGGCCCGCGAGATCAGCATCGTCCACCGTCGCCGACCGACCGCGCTCGTCCACGAACTGGCCACCTTCCTGCACACTGCGGCAAACGGCACCAGCCTGAGCGGTTCGCCCCGACTGCCATAGCCATGCGCACCGTCGAGTTGTTCGCATTCCCGGCAGGCCGGGGACGTGGCGTAGTGGATCTTTCAGCCCGATCAGGCCCGGAAGTGTTGCGGCCGGGAGCGCTGACGGTTCCGCGAGGCTTGTGCCCGGCAGCGACCATCGCGCCTCGGAGTCGTCGCAGGCAACGGGCGCATGGAGTCGACGATCTCGCGCGGCCAGCGCCGCCGGGCACTGTCACTCGTGAACGCACGGGGGCGGTGGGCTCAATGATGTGGGCCTGCCCCCGCAGCCTTCGAGTGGCTTCTCAGCTGACGACGGGCGAGGCGATGACGACGGTGGCATCGGCCGGTTCGGTGTCGGTGCGGTAGCGATGGGGGCGTCTCCAGTGAACGCGAGCAGATCACCAGGCCCCAGCAGGCGCAGGTCATCGGTCGGGCCTGCTGTCAACCGGCCCGAGGCGACCAGCAGGTGCTCCACTGTGCGGTTCGCGTGTGGCACGCCCGCCAGATCGGTATGAGCAGGCATCCGCAACCGCCAGATCTCCAGGCTGTTACCGCTGCTGATCCGCCGCAGCAACTCCCGGCCGACCTCGCCCTCGCAGATCTCGGTACCGGCTAGGAATACCGGGCCGGGGTCGGTGTCGCGGGTCAGCAAGTCGGTCAACGGAATCCTGAGCGCGATCGCGAGCGGGATTCGCCGCTTCAAAGGCTGGATTCAGCGCCACCTTGCGGGCACGGTCCGCGCCGATTCCACGTCGCTATAGCCGCGGCTCCCCCCCGCTGTCCTGAGGCCGCGACACATCAGACCGATCATCGGGCGATTCGTTCCGGGGGCTCGCTTGCGACGATCGACGACATGCGCAGTGCCGCAATAGATTCGGGGGATAGTCCGAGCCGATCCTGCAGTACGGACTCGGTATGTTCGCCGAGTCGGGGTGCGGGGCGGGCGGGAATGTGTGCACCGTTCACCGAGATCGGGGAACCGGGGGCGAGGTATTCGCCGATCTCGGGTTGATCGAGCAGGGTGAACAGAGGGTTCGCCGTGATGCGGGGGTCGGTCGCGAGTTCGTCGAAACTGCGGTAGCGCTCCCAGAGCACCGATGTTTTCGCCAGGGCGGTGGCGATCTCCTCGGCGGGGCGGTCGCGGAACCACGGGGTGAACAGTCCGGTCAGTACGTCGCGATGACGGTAGCGCGTGCCCTCGTCGGTGAAGTCCGCCGCCAGCGCGGTGGCCAGCGCGTCGACCGCCGGGGTGCTGCCGGTCAGTTCGGTCAGGTCACGAAAATGCCTGGAGGTCAAGGCAACCACCATGAAGGAGACGCCGTCGGCGCTGGTGAAGTGCTGACCGTACTGGCCGTAGATGGCATTGCCCATGCGCGGGCGCTGCCGCCCGCACAGCGCTGCCTCGGTGAGGAAGCCGAGGTTGCCCACCGTGGCCAGCGCGACGTCCTCCAGCGGGACGGTGATCCGGCTGCCCTGTCCGGTTGCGTCGCGGTGGCGCACCGCCGCGGTGATCGCCAGCGCCGCGTACACACCGCATAGCAGATCCCATGCTGGCAGTACATGATTGATCGGGCCTTCGTGGTCGGCGGGCCCGGTGACGAGCGGGAAACCCGTGGCAGCATTGACGGTGTAGTCGACGGCGGCCGAACCGTCGGCGCGGCCGAGTATCTCCAGCTGGATCAGGTCGGGCCGCGTGGCGGTGAGCGTCTCGTAGTCGAGCCAATCCCGACCGGCGGCGTTGGTGAGCAGGATACCGCCGCTGGGGCCGCCGCCGGTGATCAGGCGGGTGACGAGCAATTGCCCGGCCGGTGCGCGCAAATCGGCTGTGATGGAGCGCTTTCCCTTGTTGAGTCCGGTCCAATAGATGCTCTCGCCGTCGTCGGTGAGCGGCCAACGACGGTAATCGGCGGCACCGCCGATCGGGTCCACGCGGATGACCTCCGCGCCGAGCTGCGCCAGCGTCATACCCGCCAGCGGTGCGGCGACGAAGCTGGAGATCTCGACGATGCGCACACCGGCCAGCGGCTGCGCCGCGGAGGTCCCGGGATTCGGCATCTACATCATCCTTTCGGCTACAGCGGTGTCATACCACTGACGAGCCAGTGGTCGTCGTGCTTCTCGACGGTGACGGTCACCCGGCTGGAACTGGTGGTCGGTGCGGGCACGGCGGTGCTGATGGTCACCTGGTCGATGAACATCAGCACCGTCACACGGTCGGTGGAGGCCGACAGTACGCCTGCGGATACCACCCGCGCTCTGGTGCTCACACCCTTCTCCTTGACCACCGGCACGATCGTCTTGTTCACCAGATTGCGGTAGTCGTCCTGGAACGAGCCGGTGAGTCCCGCCACGGTGGCCAGATCCTTGTCGACCGTGGCCGAGGTGTAACTGAGCATTGCCGCGACTGTTTCGCGGGCGGCGGTCGGGGCGTCCCGGCGAGCGGCGACCGTGGCGGCGTCGTGCCGGTTGTCTCGCACGAGCAGCACCGCGGCGACGGTCAGGGCGACGATCACTGCAGTCAGCAGCGGAATCATGCTGAGCCGCAGAATGTTTCGCAGGACTACTATGAATCGATCGGTCATGGCACGAACTCCACGTTGGATACCTTCGGGGTGCCGTCGACTTCCTTGATCTTCACGCTGAACCGGTAGGAGCGCGGTTCCTGTTGCCGAGTCTGCGTGTTGGTGACCTGTGCGTTCGCGGCGACGATGACGGTGACCGTGCCGTCGTCCGGAGCCTCGGCGCCGTCGTCGGCGGCGATGGCCGCGGCGACGACCTCGCCGGTGGACAGCACGTCGGCGTCTCGGATGGCCTGCAGGTAGTTCCCGGACCGGCTGTGCAGTTCGTCCGCGAACGGTGCGGTGGTGATATCGCTGAGACGGGCGAAGTCCGAATCGGCGCTGTCGCGGCGAATATTGATCAGGGCGGTGACACCGCGCCGGGCGGTGTCGACGATGGCGGCCTGGTGATTCGCGGCGACGTCGGTCCGCCGATGCTCGCGCAGCGCCAGTGCCGTCACCGTGGTCGCGGCGAGCAGCGCGGCGACGGCGAGCACTACCGCAGCGGTGCGAAAACTCTTGTGCCCCAGCTTCGGACGAGCGTGCCGCAGTCGCAGGCGTTGTTTGGGCTCCCTCGGTGGTCTGCCCGCGGATGGCGTTGTATCAGTGCTCACCATGGCTTCCGGGGGATCTGGGGACTCGCTCGGTGGCCCGGTCGGGCGGGTTGCCCGCCGACGCCGCGGCGGTTCCGTCATCAACGCGGTCGCGGCGTCGGTCGCGGTCAGGGAATCGGAGCGGTCAACAGTGAGGTCCATGACGCTTCCTGGGAGTCTGGTCGGTTGATGTCGATGTGGCGGTAGGGATGTCCGTCCGGTGTCAGATACATGGGGCTACCGGGCAGATAGTGGGCGACACCGGCAGGAGCGGGCGAGGGACTCAACTCGAAGGGCCCGTTGTTTCCGGAGGGCGGTACCACCCCGTTGCGGCACTGCTCGGGAGTGGCGGCGCGCACGCCCGGATTTTCCAGGCACGGCAGGTTCCGGGTGCCGCGCACGGCGAACTGCGAATCCTGCGGGACATTGCAGTACAGATTGGGCGGGGTATCGGGCGTGCTGGCGTCGGTGGGGCTGCGTCGTTCGTCGGCAGAGAGATATCCGGTGGTGCAGGCGGCGGGATCCTGAACCTCCACGGAGAAGACGACATTGGCGCCCCCGTCGGCGGCACCGCGCGCACCGGCGGTGTTCTCGGCCGCGATCAGGGGCGGCAGCAGGACCAGGATCTGCTCGATGGCTGGGTTGTAGGTCAGGGCGACCTGTCCCACCGCGGTCGAATTGGCCAGCAGCAGCGGCAGTGTCGGTGCCAGGTTCTGGAACAGCTGGTTGGCATCGTCGGCCGCGGCCGGACCGCGTTCCAGGATATTGCGCACGGCGGGGTCGGCGGTGCGGAGTTGGTCGGTGAGATAGGCCAGATTCGCGGTCCAATCGCGGATTTCGGCACTGCTGACCACCTGGGTGTTCAGCAGCGGGGTGAGTTGCTGGACGAGGGTGGTGAGGGCGTCGCCATTGGCGGCCATGGCGTCGACGAAGCTGACGGTGGAGTCCAGCAGGCTCGCCAGATCCTTTCCTGCACCGCCGAATCCGCGCGCGGACTCATCGAGCACGGTATGCAGAGTTTCGGGTGGGAGCGAGGCGAGGATCGCGCGGGTCTGCTCGAGGATGGGACCGATCCGATCGGCGATCCGCACCCGGTCGACGGCGATCGTATCGCCATCGCGCAGGAAAGGCCCGTGCTGCACGGCGGGCTGCAGATCCACGTACTGTTCGCCGATCGCCGACATGCTGCGGACCCGTGCGGTCAGGTCGGCAGGCACGGCGACCGAGTCGATGAGCGACAGCGTCGCGATGACTCCGGTGGGTGCCAGGTCGACGGAGGTGACGCGGCCGATCGTATGCCCGTCGTAGGTGACGTTGGCATTGCGATAAAGTCCACCGGCCCCTGGCAATTCGACGGTGACGCGATAGCGGCCGATATCGAGCGCCGCCGGAATCCGGAGATAGTAGATGCCGGTGAAAGTCGTCGACACCAGCGCGATGATCGTGAAGACGATCAGCTGGTTGCGGACAAGCCGGGAAGTGCGCCTGGTCGATTCGGTACTCATCGGCCACCTCCGGTCGCCGGTGCGGCGGCGAAGGGGGTGCCGAACAGCAGGCCCTGTTGCAGCCGCGGCAGGGTGAGATCCGCTTCCGCCCACAGGTTCATGTAGTCGCCGTGGATGCCATTGGTGATGGCGACCGGCGGGAACGGGAAGGTGGCGAGCTGGTTGATATTGGCGACGAGATCGTCACCGGTTGCGGCGATCTGCTGCAGGGTCGGCGCGAGGTTGGCCAGGTTCTGCTTCAGGTCCCCGTGGATCTGTCGTACCAGGGCGGTTCCGGCGTCGCCGAATCGAGTCAGTGCGGCGAAGGCATTGGTCAGGTCTCCTCGCTGCTGGCTGAGCACGCCGAGAGCGGGGTCGATGGCGGCGACGGCCCGGCCGATGGTGTCGGCGTCACCGGATAGCTGCGCGGCGAACCGGTCGAGATTGTCGAGTGTGGCGGTGATCGCGTTCCGCTGCGAATCCAACTCACCCAGTAGCGTATTCATCCCGTCGAGCACATTGCCGATCGAATCCTCATGTCCGGCAATCGCCTTGGTGGCCTCGGTGACGATGGTCTGCAGATGTCCCAGCCCGCCGCCATTGAGCACCATGGACAGCGCGGCCAGCGTCTGCTCGGTAGTCGGGTAGCTGCCCGCTCGCGCCAGCGGGATCACACTGCCCTCGACCAGCCAGCCCTGCGGGTCGGCCGGTGCGGTGAGTTCGATGTGGGTCGAGCCCAGCAGGCTTGTCTGTCCGATTTTGGCGGTGGCATTGGCGGGTAGTACGACGGAACCGTTGAGCGCCACGGTCACTCGCGCGTGCCAGTCTTCAGTGGTGATGGTCGTGATGGTGCCGACTTCCACATCGTCTACCAGGACCGGCGAGTTCGGGGTGATGGTCGTGACGTCCGGCATCTCGATGACCACGTGGTAGCTGCCGGGGCCGTGGCCCTGCGTCCCCGGCAGCGGCAGCGAATTCAACCCGGTCCACTGGCATCCGGACACCGTGGCGCACAGTGCGATCCCGCACAGCAGTGCTACGGGACGGCGGTGGCGGGCGGTGCTCATCGCGGCTGTCCCGGTAGCAGGAGCTGCTGCAATTGCGGTGGGCTGTAGACGAGTTGGCCGGGACCAACGCCGGTGCCGGTGCTCGGATTGATGCTCACCGGCGGGTAGTTCATCCGCAGCGTGTTCAGCAGCGGCCCGAGGTATTGCGCGCACAGCTGGGCTCCTTGCTCGGAGGTGGCGTTCGCGAGGGCGGCGATGCCGCCGCAGATGAAATTGATGGGGTTGCCGAAGTTCTGGGGTCCAGGAACGCCGGTCATCGCGCCCTGTCCGGGGTTGTAGGTGTTGTAGTAGTTCGACAGTGCGGTGGGAGCGCGGTGCAGCACGGTTTCCAGCGCATCGCGCTGGGCCACGATCACATCGGTGGCTTCGACGAGCTGGTGCACCTGTGTGGTGAGCCCGTCGCGATGTTCGGTGACGAATGCCTGGATATCGCCGATGGCGGTGTCCAGCGTGGTCAGTGCGGTCGACAGATCGCTGCGGTTGCCCGCCAGCACCTCGGTGACCGATGCCAGCCGACCCTGGAACACGACGATCTGCTGCTCGCTGGCCGCGAGCGCGGTGGTGAACGCCTGCAGGTTGCGGACGGTGCCGAACAGGTCCGTACTGCCCGCCGATAGCGTCGCCATGGTGGCGGAGAGCTGGTCGAGGCTGGCCCGCAGGGTGTCGCCGTTGCCGTTCATCGCCGTGGCGGCGGATCCGAGAAACCGTGCGCCGGGTCCGGTGGGGTCATCAGGGCGCGGCGCGAGTGCGCTGGTGACCCGAGACAGTTGCTCCTCCACCTGATCCCATTCGACCGGCACTGCGGTGCGGTCTACCGGGATATCGACCTCGCGACCGGCACTGGGCCCACCGGTCCAGGCGGGGGTGAGCTGGATGAACCGAGCGGCGACCAGGCTCTGGGCCATGATCACGGCCTTCACGTCGACCGGTAACCGCAGCGACCGCGGCAGTCGCATACGCACCGTGAGCTCGGTGCCGTGCGGCTCGATCGCCTTGATGGTGCCCACCTTCACCCCGACCACGCGAACCTCGTCACCGACGTACAGGCCGCTGGTGGAGGTGAAATGCGCCGCGACGGTGTAATAGCGCGACCGCTGGACGAGGTCGTATCCGGCGACTACGAGTGCGAGTGCGAGCGCGGCGGCGGTGATTCGCGACAGCCACCGTCGGCGGGGGAGGCCGGTTCGAATTCGCAAGGCACCGGCTCGGATTCGGGCGATCATCGGACCTGTGGGATCGGTAGGGGCGCAGGCGGGAGGCCGAGCACCGTATTGACCAGGGGCTGTGTGTAGTCGGCGGGTACGAGGTTCTGCAGGTATGCGTAGAAGTAGGGACCACTGGCCACGGCGTCGCCGAGCGTGCCGATGTACATGGAGAGGCCCTGGATGCTCTTCGCCACGTTGTCGCGGTTGTTGTTCAGCACCGCCAGCACCTGTCCGAGCTTGTCCAGGGCCGGTGCCAGGTCGGCATCGGTGTCGTGCACCAGACCGGATAGTTGCCGCGACAGTTGGTCGATTCCGGTGATGAGCCCGCCCAGCGCCGCACTGCGGGCTTGGAGTTCTGCGAGCAGCGAATTGCCGTCGAGCAGTAGGGAATTGACCTGTGGCCCGCGCTTGGCCAGTGCCGACGTCACCTGTTCGGCGCCCGCGAGCAGGCCACGCAACGCGGCATTGCGCTGGTTGACCGATTCGGCGAGGCGTCGCATCCCGTCCAGTGCGGGCCGCACCTGCGGGGCCGCCGCCGATAGGACATCGGAGGCGCTGTCGAGTGCGCGGGTCAACTGGTCGAGGTCGATATCGCGGATGGTTGTGGTTGCCTCGTTGAGGATGGTCGGCAATGTGTAACCGGAGCGGGTCCGGTCCAGTGGGATGGTGTCGCCGGTGCGGAGCCGACCGACACCGGTAGGGACCAGTTCGACGGCGCGCCGACCCAATAGTGACGTGGTCTTGATGGTAGCGGTGGTCGCGTCGCCTAGTGCGATATCCGGGTCGGCGGTAAAGGTGACCCGCGCATGACCAGCGTCCACGGTGATATCGGTGACAGTGCCGACCCGCACTCCCGCAGCCGAGATATCGTCGCCGACGCGCAGACCGCTCGCATCGTCGAACAAAGCGCCGTACCGCAGCGGCTGGCCATTGAGCAGCGTGATCTTGTCGAATTGCAGTGAGACCAGACATATCGCCGCGGTCAGGACTATGCCGATGAGACCGATGCGACCGGCTTCGCGCTGGGAGAGTCGATTCATTTTCGCGCGCACCTGCCGGTCTGCTGGTCGGTCATCTCGATGACCACGGGGCGGCCGTCCGCGCCGGTCAGTTTGAACGACAGGCCGCACAGGTAGAAGTTGAAGAAGGACCCGTAGGTGCCCATGCGGATCAGCTTGCGGTAGTCATCTGGAAGCCGGTTGAGCACTTCGTCGAGGGTGTCGATGTGGTTGGTGGTCGGGGTGAGCGCGGCATTCAACTGGCTGACCGTGGCGGATAGGTCTGGGCGCACGTCGGCGAGCAGTCCGGTGAACGCGTCGGCGGCGCCGTCGAGGCCCTCGACCGCGTGCCCGAGGATGTCCCGGTCCTGCGCCAAACCCGACACCAACTGCTGCAGATGGTCGAGCGTGCTACTGAATTGGTCACCCCGCGAAGCGATTTCGGTGAGGACGGTATTCAGGTTGGTGATCACCCGCCCGATGACCTGATCGCGATCGGCCAGCGTGCTGGTCACCGAACCGACCCGGGTCAGTACATCAGCGATGGTTCCCGCGCGGCCCTGGAAGATCTTCAGCAATGCCATCGATAGCTCGTTGACCTGTCGCGGGTCCAGCGCTTGCAGCAGCGGATGGAACCCGCCGAGCAGGGCGTCCAGATCGAGTGCGGGTGCGGTGTTCGGCGGTTGGATGGTTGCGCCCACCGGTAGCGGCGTGGTGTCCGGGCCGCGCTGCAATTCGAGGTAGCGGTTGCCGACGAGGTCTTCGTACCGGATGGCGGCCCGGGTGGAGGTGGTCGGCCGGTCGTTCGTGGTGATCGAGAAGTCGACATGGGCCCGGTGATCCGCGCCGTAGCGCACCGCGCCGACCGATCCGACCGGGACTCCCGCGATGCGGACCTTCGCGCCGGGACGCATTCCGGACCCATCGGTGAACACTGCGTGATAGGTCCGCGAGCCCCCGGCCTCGACCTGTGTGAACACCAGGATCATCGCGCCGTTCACCAAGAGCATGACGAGCACGAAGATGCCCAATTTCACTGCGCGCGACCGGTTCATCGGCCACCTCCGATACCCAAGAGGTAGCTGACGAGGTCGGGGGTCCGCAGCCCGATCGCCTGGCGCGACGGATCGTACGGATTCGCGCCGGTGTCGGTGACCATGTACGGCACATTGACGACTGGGTCGGTGTAGGGCAGCCCCATACAGTTCGGGCCGCCGGTCGCGTTGACCTTGGGTAGGTCTTCCGGATAGCGGTACGGCGTCGCGCCCGGTATCAGCCCGGCGAACATCTTGATGCCAGGTTGCCCGGCGTAGGCGGCCGGGTTGGACGCGTTGCCCGCCGTGATTCCCCTGAACACACACGGGATCTCGGGTGAGTACAAGGCCAGCAGTGCGGTGGTGGGATCCAGCAGCCGCAGTAGGTCCGCGAGACCGGAACCGTTGTGCGCCAGCAGATCCGACCCGGTATTCGAGACGGCCGTGGTGCTGATGAGCAACGCCGACAGTTGGCGCTGCTCGTCGACCACCGAGTGGCCTGTTGTGGTCAGCGCGTCCAGCGTGCGAAGCAGATCCGGTGCGATGTCGGCGTAGAGCTGGGTGGTGGGTGCGGCCGTGCGCAGCAGCTCGGCGAATCCCGGATCGGCGGCATTCAATTGCGCGAGCACCCCGGCGGCGTGGTCGATTGCCGCGCCGAGCCGATCACCGCGGCCCTGCAGTGCCGTGGCCAGCGCGCCGAGGGTTGCCTCGAGCTGCGCGGGGTCGACCACCCGCAACAGGTTGGTGAGTTGCTCGAAGACGGTATTGATCTCGACGGTGACGCGCGAAATGTCGATCTCCGCACCGGGAGCCAGCCGTGCGGCGGCGGCCTGGGCGGGTGCGTCGAGGCTGACGAACTTCGCACCGAAGACGGTATTGGAGGTGATCTCGGCAGTGACATCGGCCGGAATCGACGCCAGCGCCGAGCGATGCACGCGCAGCGTCAGCCGGGCCTGATCAGAGCCGTATTCGATCGCGGTCACCTCGCCGACGTCGACGCCGGTCATGGTGACCTTCGCGCCGCGATCCATGACCAGCCCGGCACGATCGGCGACCACCGTCACCGTTACCCAGTCGTCGAAGCGCTGCTGGTAGCTGCCCAGCACCAGCCATCCGACGCTTACTGTCACGACCACCAGCCCGAGCACCGCGAGTTTCCGCGTTATTTGCCGCACCATTGCATCCACGCCCTATCCGGAGAGGTGGAAATTGCCGGTGCCGCCGTACAACGCGAGTGACACCAGGAGCACGACGAGGACCACCATGATGAGCGACATCCGCACCGCGCGCCCGACCGCAGCGCCGACGCCCGCCGGACCGCCCGCGGCGGTGAATCCGTAGTGGGTGTGGATCAGCATGACCAGCACCGCGATCGCGATCGCCTGCACGAACGACCACGCCACATCGATCGGGTTGAGAAAGGTCGAGAAGTAGTGGTCGTACAGCCCGGGTGACTGGCCGAAGATCACCACTGTGGTGAATCGTCCCGCCAGGAACGACGCCGCTAAAGCCAGCGAATACAGCGGAATGATCGTGATCATGCCCGCCGCGACCCGGGTGCTGACGACATAGGGCACCGGCCGGATGGCCATGGACTCGAGTGCGTCGATTTCCTCGGCGATCCGCATGGCCCCGATCTGTGCCGTCGCCCCGGCCCCGAGCGTCGCTGACAAGGCGATCCCGGAAATCACCGGCACCGCGATCCGCACATTGATGAAGGCCGACAGGAATCCGGACAGCGCCTCGATGCCGATATTGCCCAAAGAGCTGAATCCTTGGATGGCGATGGTGCTGCCGGTCGCCAGCGTCATGAATCCGACGATCGCCGCGGTTCCGCCGATCATCGCGAGAGCGCCACTGCCCATACTGATTTCGGCCACCAGGCGCAGGGTTTCGCCGGGATGTCTGGCCACCGCGCCGGGAGTTTGCAGAATTGCCTTGCCGTAGAAGATGATTCGCGCACCGACGGCGTCGATTTCGCGGTTCCAGCGGCCCAGCCGCTGCCGGGTGCGGACGAATTTGCCGGTTTCGGCGATATCCATCGAAATCACCTCCCCGAGAATCGGATTCCGGCCGCGGTCACCACGGTGTTCACCACGAAGAGGGCGATGAACGCGTAGACCACGGTTTCGTTGACCGCTTGCCCGACGCTTTTCGGGCCACCGGATACCGACAGGCCGCGATAGCACGCCACCAGTCCGGCGATCAGTCCGAACAGCATGGCCTTGACCGCGGAGATGGCGAGCTCGGTCGACCCGGTCAGCAATGTGACACCGGCGGCGAACGCTCCTGGATTCACGCCCTGCAGCAATACCGAGAACACGAATCCGCCGGTGATGCCGATGGCGCACACCAGACCGTTGAGCAGAACCGCGATCATCGTCGAGGCGACCACGCGCGGAATGACCAGCCGTTGAATGGGATCGATGCCGAGCACCTCCATGGCCGCGATTTCCTCGCGGATGACTCGCGATCCCAGATCCGCGCACATCGCCGTCGCCCCCGCACCGGCGACGATCAGTACGGTCACCATCGGTCCGACCTGGGTGACCGCGCCGAATGCCGCACCTGCCCCGCTCATGGTGGCCGCACCGATCTCGCGCAACAGGATATTGAGGGTGAAGCTCACCAGTACGGTGAACGGCACCGCCACCAGGATGGTCGGCAGCAGCGACACCCGCGCCAGCATCCAGCTCTGCTCGATGAATTCGCCGAACCGGAATCGCGTCCGCACCAAACCCCGTCCGACCTCGGCGATCATGGCGAAGAACTGACCGACTTCCCGAACCGGCGCGTGCAGCCGTTCTAGTTCCATCGATCCTCCAGCGGACCACTCGGCGCTGTGGACGATGTCGGCACCGGGCTGGTCGAATGACTAACTATTGCTCTTACAGTGTGACCGACGATACATCACGGCAAGGGGCTTGCCCAGGCGTTTGCGATGAATTGTGTCCAGCTGTTTGAGCGTAATTACGACAGACGAAAGCGCGTTGTCGCCGGACATGAAGGGCGACAACGGATCGCGGCGAGCTGGAGATATCGCCGCACGCTCGATCGAGCCGTGTGGGACGCCGTCGGAAACGGCCGTACCCGCCGGGTTCCGGCGGGTACGGATAGCGGGTGACTACTTCGCCGCAGCGGCCTTGGTAGGACGGCGCGTAGCCGATGACTTCGTCGGCGCTGCCTTCTTGGCAGGTACCTTTTTAGCGGGTGCCTTCTTGGCGGGTGCTTTCTTCGCCTTCGCACCCGATCCCGATTCGAGCAACCGGCTCGCCTGTTCGAGAATGCAGTCGAGGCCGTACTCGAAATTCCGATCGTCCGGGGCCCCGGTGTGCAGGCCCTTCGAACTCGCCTCCGCCAGTAGCGGTGTGGTGTCGGGCGAGATGGTGAGGCTGTCGTAGTATGCGCCCGCGCCGGACTCCGATTCCTCGTTCTTGTCGGAGAGACGTTGCAGTACAACCGATCCGCGCACATGCAGCTGAACCGCGGAGTAGGTCGCGACGGCGTCGTCGAGCGACAGTCCGGCCTCGACCAGATTGGCGATGACCTCCTCGGTCTGCCGTGCGCCCAGCTGTGCGGCTTCCGGGCTCAGTGCCGACCTGATCAGTATCAGATCGCAGAGAATGGGATTGGCGTTGAACGTCTCCCGCATGGTGCGGGCGTGGTTGCGCAGCGATTCGCGCCAGTCGCTCGCGACGACGAAAGGCGTGACGAAGGTGGCGTACTGGCGCAGCGCGCGGTCGGTCATGGCGTTGAGCAGTTCGTCCTTCTTGCGGAAGTACCAGTAGATGCTCGTCACGCCGACGTCGAGATGTTTGGCCAGCATCGGCATGCTCAGGTTGTCCAGCGACACCTGATCCGCGAGCTCGAACGCACCGTCGAGAATGTCCCCGGGATTGAGGGATCCGCGCTCACGCCGCGGCCGTTTCTCCGCGGCTGCCCGCTTCGCCATATGTGCGCCCACCTCCGTGAAGTCCGCTCCGACGCAATCGTTTCCCGGTCCCGGGAAACCGACAGCAACAGCCATCGTACCTATAACCGTAAATCCTACTGCGATGCCTTCTATCGGCGCGTCGCGGCCCCGCGTATCGGCATGGTCATCGCGGAGTGAATACTGATAAAGATACAGTATGCTTATCTATAAGCTCGCGACGGAGGCGGTAGCGCAATGGATTTGGGATTGACCGACGCGGCAGCGGTGGTCGTGGGCGGTAGCCGGGGCATGGGACTTGCCGCCGCTCGCTGCTTGGCCGACGACGGCGCTCGGGTGGCGGTGCTGGGGCGTTCCCGCCCCGACCTGGATGACGCGGTCAAGGACCTGACCCACCGCGGTAGCCCCGACGCCATCGGGCTGGTCGCGGACGTGCGCGACGCCGATCAGATCGCCGCCGCGTTCGCCGAACTGGGGCAGCGCTGGCATGGCGAACTCAATGTGCTGGTCAATACAGTCGGGCCGACTGTGCAAGGCCGGTTCGACATCCTCACCGACGACCAGTGGCTCGAGGCCGTCGAGGACGGCGTGCTGTCGATGGTGCGCAGCGTGCGTGCGGCGCTGCCGTTGCTGCGCAAGGCCGAATGGGCGCGGATAGTGAACTTTTCGGCGCATTCGACGCAGCGGCAGAGCATTCCGCTGGCGGCCTATACCGCCGCGAAGGCGATGCTGACGAGTGCGTCCAAGAATCTGTCACTGTTGCTTGCCGCGGAAGAGATTCTGGTGAATGTCGTCTCGCCCGGCACCTTCGTGACCCCGGCGCTGGTCGATTGGGCTCACTCGGTCGGCGTCGAGAGCGACGATCCCTATCTGCTGATGGCCGAGATCGCCGAGCATTACGGACATCCGGCGCAGCTGCCCCGGGCGGGCCGCCCCGAGGAGATCGGTCCGGTCGTCGCCTTTCTGGCCTCGCGGCGAAATTCGTATATGACCGGTGCGAATGTCAATGTCGACGGCGGTTCGGATTTCACCTGAGCCCGATACCCGAAGGGCCACCTGACCTCGATCCCGGGGGTCCCTGACTCCGATCCCGAGGGCGCCTGCGTCCGATCTTCCGACGGCCGCCTGCGTCCGAGCCCGGGGACGGCCGCCCAGCGCGTCAGACTCGCTCACCGTCGACGAGCGAGGCAAGCACCGCGAAGCTGTCGTGTGCCGCGGCACCGGCGACGGCACGTACGACGCCGACCCGCGACACCTCGAACGGCTGCATCCGCTCCCCGGCCTCGGCGGTGCAGACGGCCGCGAGAAAGAGTTCGGTGATACCCGCGCGATACAGCGTCCACAGGCGTTCGAGGTCGACTCCGATCCCGGCGGCGGCGAGCCGGGCCGTGTATCGCTCGACGAGTTCTCGTTCGATCGTGCGGAGCAGGTCCGGCTCGACGGAGGCGTTCGCGAAGTAGGCGACATCGCGGATGCCGACCCCGGCCGTGGCGATCTGCCAGTCCAGGAAGCCGGGCCCGGTATCGGTGAAGAACAGGTTGCCCAGGTGCGGGTCGCCATGGATCAGAGTCTGCGGCTGCGCGGCCCAGAAGGCATCGATATCCGCGCTGCGCTGATAGAAGATCCGGCACTGACGCTTCATCGGCTCGGGTATCAGATCTTTGGTATGCCCGGTGATCTCGTGAAGGAACCGGCGGCGGATGAGATCACCGAGCCGGAGATCCGCCGTCGTTCGAACCGTGAGCGGCCGCAGGTCGTCGGCGAACCGGCCGCTACCCCAGAACGTGAGGTGCAGATCTGCCATGGCGTCGATCACGGCCGCAGCCTCGGCGCGCGTGACCGTATCGACGACAGTACGGAACTGCGCGGATCCCGACAGATCCTCCAGCACTAGGATGCTGCGGCGCCGGAGTCGATCACATTGCGCGACATAGCATCTCGGCACCCGCACCGAGGGATTCGCGCCCAGTGCGCGATAGGCGATGACCTCGCGGGTCCCGAGGTGGAAGACGTTCATCAGGACGTGCTGTAAATAGTTGCGCGGCGGCAATTTCACGAACAGCTGCTCGGGCACCTCGCCGCTGTCGGATTTCACGGTGATACGAGCGCGCGCCGCCGTACCGGAATGCGCGTCCAGCACGTGCACCGAGGTGATCGTGCCCGGCCGCAAACCGAGTGCCGCGCCGAGCCAGTGTTCGTTCACCTCGTGGATGCGCAGTGGAATCGCCGCCGGGCCGGGGAGGGTGCGATCGAGTCCGGCCCGGACGGCTTCTCGTGCGGCCATGCCGAGGCCGAGGGTGGTGTCGAGTGATCGCAAGGTCTTACCGGTGGCCCGATTGCTGTGCCTGTTCGCGGGCGATCCGCTCGTTGTGAATCCGGACGAGTTCACGGTAACCGATATGCTTCCACTGCGGTTTCGGCTGCACTCCCCATTGATCCTGGGCGGTGGTCTGGCCTGCCGCTTCGGGTTTGCCGCCGAGCGGTGGCGCGTTGAGCGCACCCTGGTTGCATTCGAGCGTGTCGTCGGAGTAGCGCACCTTCATCATCTCGTCGCAGATTTCGGTGATCGACAAGGTGGGCCAGCCGTACCAGAGGGCGAGGGCGGGCACGGTCAGCGAACCCTCGACGACCAACGCGATCAGGCACACGAGGATGCCGCGCTTGAGCCACTTGTGCATTCGCGCGAACGGTGCCGTCGTACCGAGCGGCAGATCTTGTTCCGGCGACGACTCGGCCGCGGGTGATTTGTTGCTCATGGTGTTCTCCTGGAACCGGATTCGAGGTCAGTCGGAGAAGATCTCGCGGTTGACCGTGTGCAGATAGGGGATCGCGAGGAATGGCGTGATGTAGAAGATGTCGTACAACCACCAGCCGGTCACCGGCAGCACGACGCCGTGGAAGCGCACATCGGCGTACATGGTCATATTGACGACGTAGCCGATCCAGATCACCACACCGAACCAGCACGTGACGATCAGCCACTGGTGGCCCCACCGCTTCATCTGCAGAAATGCGATCGCGGCCGCGACCCGCATCGGGAATACGGTGAATATCAGCGCGACTTCCCAGCCTTTTTCGCCGGGCGCGCCCGCGCCGCCGATCCACAATTCGTTGTAGTGCCAGAAGTATCCGGCATCGACGAAATTGCCCCACGCGGTGAAGAACACGCGGGTGACAACGGTGTGGTTGGCGAATAGGTCCAGCACCCAGCCGATGCTGTTGAGGAAGGCGTCGAGGATGACCAGATAGCCGATCAGGGTGACGATGATCGGCCGGACGGACAGCCCGTCGCGTTGTGCCTTGCGCTGCAACCACACTCCGCGCAGAAAGATCGGCAATCCGACGAATCCGAAGATGAAGGTGCCCATCAGCGCGGTTCCGACAGTGAGCCACTGGTCGGCCCGGCGCTGCGCGCGGCGACTTTTCTCGTGGTGTTCGTCGTAGGTCACCGAGGTTTCCGGCGCTGTCTTTCCGGTGCTCCGGCGCAGGGTGAATGTCGGCATATTCATGATCGCCCCTACCAGTCCCTGGTCATATACATCTGTATTTGGATCAGGAACATCGCCAGTAGAAATCCGTATATGACGATCTGGAAAACGATGAGCGCTCGGCGGCGCTGCCGATCTTGTTCGTTCATCGAACGGTCCTCCTCGGGTGACTACACGGCCGGGTCTTCGGCGGTGAGCAGGCTGGCCGCCGCGATCTCGCGTAGGCCTTCGTTGATGGCGCCGTCGCTGCTCAGCGGCGCGAGGACGCATACGTCGGCGGCCTCGAGTTCGTTCGCGCCCGCGGCGATGAGCCGCGCCGCCGCCACCAGCACGCGCGTCGACGGCGATTCGAAATGGAAGACGTCATCGGCATTGCGAATGGTGTTGGCGCAGTTGACCAGTCGCCGTGCGACGGAAAGATCGATACCGGTCTCCGCGACCAGCACCTCGGCCTCGCGCTCGGGCGGCAGATAACCCATGGCGATGGTGACGAACCGCTGTCGCAGCGAGGGCTTCAACTCCTTCAGTGAGCTGCGGTAGGCCGGATTGTAGGAGCAGACGAGCATGAACGAGGCGGGCGCGGACACCACTTCGTCGGCACGATCGAGGAACAGCGTGCGCCGGTGGTCGGTGAGCGAATGCAGTATGGCCAGCGAGTCGTGCCGGGCTTCGACGACCTCGTCCAGGTAGCAGATCGCACCGGATTTGACGGCTTTGGTCAGTGGGCCGTCCCGCCAGGCGACGTCGCCGCCGGATACCAGGAATCGGCCGACCAGATCGGAGCTGGTGAGATCGTCGTGGCAGCTGATCGTGACCACCGGGCGACCGAGCAGGTGGCCCATATGCTCGACGAATCGCGTTTTGCCGCAGCCGGTCGGTCCGGTGAGCATGACCGGCATGTGCTGCTGGAAGGCCCATTCGAACAGTTGCACCTCGGTGCCGCTGGCATAGTACAGATCGGTTGTCATCGGAACTCCGGAATTCCTAACATCATTGGGCGACCAACTCGCGGTGGATATGGGCGAGCACGCGGGGCAACTCCTCCACCTGCAGGATCCGGCGCGAACGGCGCGCGCCGAATACCTCGGGGAGCGGATCCACGCGGGTGGGGCCGATGGCGAGGTAGTAGATCGCGACGCCAGCGTCGTCGGCCTCTTCGATGGCGTGCGCGACATCGGCCCACGCGTAGCGGCCCTCGTAGCCTTCGTCGGACATCAGGCCGTCGCCGATCACGATGATCAGGCGCCGCTCCGAGGGCTGCTCTAGCAGGCGGCGGGTCAGGTGCCGCAGTGGCGCGCCGAGCCGGGTGTAGCCGCCGGTGATCAGCCCCAGACTGCTCGGGTCCACGAAACGGGCATCGTCGAAGTCCTTCAGGCAGCGCACCTCGACCCGGTGGCGGGTATTGCCGGTGAAGACGAACAGGCCGTGGCGTTCCCGGGCGAGCGTCATGGCTCGGGACAGGGCGTCGGCACAGGCCAATTCGAGCCGGAAGATCCGGCCGCCGTGCACCCCGAGGGAGGAACTACCGTCCAGGAGTACCGCGGTGGCGACGTCACGGGAACTGGGCAGCAACTCGCGGAACACCCGTGGCTCGGCGGTCGCACCGGAGAGCATGTCGACGTAATGGCCGACATACCGGTCGATATCGAGATCCGACCCGTCCTCGAGGCCGCTGCGCATGGCGCGGTGGGTGTGTTCTTCGAACCAGCGGCGGATGTCGGGGGAGACCGGTGCGAGCGGTCGCGGGCGGGTGGCATGTTTGCGTTCCAGCACCGCGACGTGGTCGCGCAGAAAGCTTTTCGTCCAGAGGTTCCATTCCGGATAGGGCAGGCCCGCGCGTTGATCGGCTCGGATTTCGACGTCTTCGTTCTCCGGTCGGCTCGGTGGGGGCAGGTTGGTATTGCGGCTGCCGCCGTCACCGCCGACCGGTATCGACATGACGCGATAGGAGTCGCTGCGCGTCGACGTCCACGGCATCCGGGAGTAGGCCCGACGTGCCGCTACGGCCAGGCCGCCGCGTGCGGGAGCCGCCAGCGGGAGCTTGCCGAGCAGTGGATGCCCGCGAATTTGCTGCCGTGATCGCGCCAAACCCAGTGCACGGTCCATTATTTCGTCGCCATCGAGGTCGTGCTCGGCGATCTCGAGGTGGGGTAGCAGCCGACGGAGTTCGGGCAGCAGGCCGGGCAGCCGGTCGGCGATCCAGCCCGCCGCCACACCACCCTCGACGATCGACAGCGCGCCCAGTTCCCGGGGTGACAGCTCGTGCAACGGGTACCGTGCGATGCGGTCTTTCGATGGCGAACATTGCAGTGCCACACCGCATGTGAGCGTTGCTCTGGTCCAATCCGCGGCGACGGGTGGATACGGGACCTGCACGACGGTGCGGGTGGTGTTCAGACCGAAACTGCGCCGCTCACCGGTCACCAGCCGCACGCCCTCCCGGCGACGTCCGGAGAATGCGACGGCCGTGACGGCGCAACTGCGCTCGATCGAGAGCCCTTGCACCGCACCCTTCATGACGAACATCCACTGCCGCAGGGGCCGGACCTGCTCAGAATGTGCCGATATTCTTCATGATCCAGTACCAGAACGCGATGATCAGCAGCACCGCGCCCCACGCGAGGGCGATGCGCACAAGGTCCAATAGCATGGCCGTATCTCCATATTCGTCGGTTCGAAGTGGTTCGATGGGTGGTCCGCGATGATTGCTTCATCGAGGCTCCAGACTGCGCAGAACGGTGATCAGGTAGTTGTCGAGTGCGTTGGCGCGCAACGCCTTCGAGCCCGAGGTCGTGGTCAGCAGGGCGTAGAGCCCGAGCAGAAAGAACACCGCGCTGTGATAGGGATCGACGGCGATCTCGGCCTCGCCGTTGTCGCGGGCGCGCTCGATCTCCTCGACCACCAGGACGATCACCGGATGCTCACGCCATTCGTCGTCCAGTGGCCGGGTCGGCGAAAAGTGAATCGCCAGCAGCTCTTTGAACAGCAGGCTGCCCAGGCGGCGTTCCAGGCCGACTATCAGCTGAATCGTTTTCCGTAGCGCCGATTGGAGATCGTGCGGTGCGGCGAGAAACCGGGTGAGTTCCTTGGCGATCCGTGCTTCCTCACGTGCCTCCAGTTCCAGCAGCGCGTGTTCTTTGCTCGGGAAGTGGAAATAGAAGGTGCCGCGCGCGACGCCCGCCGCCTCGACAATCGTGCCGATATCGGCATCGGCCATGCCGACGTTCTTGAATTCGGCGATGGCCGCGTCGAATACGCGCTGCCGGGTCTGCAGACGCTGGGCTTCGCGGCCCTGCGGCTTGTCCTGAACTTCGCTCATGCGCCAATTTCTAACTTCTGTCACTGACGAGTGTCAATGAAGAACGATCCGCACGATTCGGATAGATATCGAAATATGTTCTCCAGCTTACGATTTGCTGTGCCTGAAGCAATCTTCGAAGTGCGGCTGAGAACATACTGACAGATGTCATTGAATCTAGTCAATGACATCGATGGATCAGCCGCGAGTGTGTGCACCACCGTTCAGTACGTCGTTCAATGCCGTCAGCCGCTCCTGGAGAAAGGCTCGTGAGACCGGCGCCCAAGTCTCGATCAGATCGAAGCCGTGGTACGCGCCGTGCACCACGTGCACCGTGCAGGGGACACCGGCCTGGCGCAGGCGTTCGGCATAGGCGATGTCCTCGTCGTGGAACAGATCGTTGGTGCCGACGCCGATCAAGGCCGGGCAGACCCCGGCCGGGTTCTCGTATCGGGCCGGCGCGGCCAGTGCGGGCACCGTGCCGGTCGCGGCCGGGCCCAGGTAGGACTGCCATCCGAAGCCGTTGTTCCGCGGGCTCCACAGACGTAGTCCGCGGTGGGCGATATCGGTGCGCGCGGTGGTCCGATCGTCCAGCATCGGATAGGACAGCACCTGCAGTACCGGGTGCACCTCGGCGCGTTCGTGGGCCAGCAGCGCAAGCGCGGCGGCCAGGCCACCGCCCGCGCTCTCCCCGGCGATCGCGATACGGTCCGGATCGACATCCGGTTGGTCGGCGAGCCAGCGCAACGCGGCATAGCAGTCCTCGAGCGGTGTCGGGAAGGGGTGCTCGGGTGCCAGCCGGTATTCCGCCGATGCCGCGATGACCCCCAGGCGGTCCGCGACTCGGCGGCAGAAGCTATCTCCCATCGCGGCGGTGCCGATGACGTAGCCGCCCCCGTGGATGAACAGCAGGCCCGGTGCCTGGCGCGGGGCCCGTGCCGGTCGGAATACGCGCACCGAGACGTGCGCGTCGACCGCCTCGATCGTCCCGCCCGCCGGTCGACCGCGCCCGGTGAGTTTCGTCAGCCTGCGGACCGGCCCGATGGTGCGCGCACCGACCGTGGAGCGCCGCAGGTAGCGCGCAATGCGGAGTTCGGGGTGGAAGGTGGAATCCGAACCCACGATGGTTCGTCCTCTCGCGGGCTGTCAGGCGACCAGGTCGTCCGGTTCGAGCGGGGCGAAGAACGCGCTCATGCCGCGTCCGGTCAGTGCGTCGCCGAGTGCGACGAAGTCGTAGGACTGACCGGGGTCCCCGCCGACGCGGCAGACTTCGGCCAGAGCGTCGTCGTCGGCGAGCAGCGCATGGTGGATTCGGATGAGATCGGCATCGAGCGATCCGATCCGTCGCTCCGCGTACGCGACCATCAGATACAGGCACAGCTGCTGCGCCGGAGTGTCCGGATGCGGGTCGAGTCCGCGCGAGAGCTTTGTGCGCAACGCGTCGAAGGTCTGCTCGATGTAGTGCAGGAATACCGGCCGCGGGCTGTGCGGGATCTTCGTCCGCACCTGCTGGGCCAGCGCCTCGCCCGCGCCGAGCAGTTCCTCGACGGTTCGCGATGTGAGACCGGGGACCCCGTTGTCGCTCATAATTCTCTCCTAGCGCACCGGACCCGGATCGTGGCCGCGCGAACCAAGGCTCATTGTCGAGCACCGACGCTCTTGTGTCATCAACTGTAAAATATTCAGTATATCGCCGCAAGCGGTCGCCGATCCATTGGTTGCGCCACGTATCGGCGTTCACCTGCCTCGCTCTTGTGGGAGATGTTACAGTTGGCATTACTGGATGATTAACTATTTCCGTCTCGGCGCGCTCGGACGCGACCGCGGACAACAGGATCTGGGTCGGCCTTCGGCGCGGATGCGCGATCGCCCGCTCGATCTCAGCTGAGTTGCGACTGGAAAGACATCACGCATGAGCACTGGAACCACCGAAGAGCCGATCAGCGACAGCGCCCTGGCGCCCGCCGCGATCCTGGAACTGCAGCGGCAGGCCTATCTGCGCGAAGGGCCACCCTCGGCGGCGGTCCGGCGGCACCGGATCGACCGGTTGCTCGCCATGGTTCTGGACAATCTCGACTCGTATGTCGACGCGCTTGCTCGCGATTTCGGTACCCGGTCCCGAACCGGGATTCTGTTCGCGGAGATCATGGGCATGCTGTCCACCCTCGAGCACACCCGCTCGCATACCGGCAAATGGATGCGCCCCCGTAACCCCAAGCCGACGGCTCGCCTATACGGGATCCGTGCCCAGGTGCAACCCACTCCGGTCGGTGTGGTCGGTATCATCGGGCCCTGGAATTTCCCGCTCCAACTGGTCGTCGTGCCCGCTGCGGCCGCCTTCGCCGCCGGTAATCGGGTCATGATCAAGATGTCGGAGATCACCGCGCGCACCGCGGAACTGACCCGATCGCTGGCGCCGGAGTATTTCGATCCGTCCGAGCTCGCGGTGGTGACCGGCGGTCCCGAGGTGGGCGCCGCCTTTGCCGAATTACCTTTCGACCATTTGTTTTTCACCGGATCGACCCGGGTCGGCCGACTGGTTCAGCGGGCCGCCGCGGCCAATCTGGTCCCGGTGACCTTGGAACTCGGCGGGAAGAATCCGGTGGTCGTGGCACCGGATGCCGACATCACCAGGGCGGCGGCGCGAATCGCTCGCGCCCGGATGATCAACGGCGGGCAGGTCTGCGTGAGTCCCGATTACGTCTTCGTGCCCGAGGGGCGCATCGACGTCTTCGCCGACGCGCTCGGCACGAGTTTTCGGGATACGTTCCCGGCCATCGCGGCCAACGAGGACTACACGGCCTGCGTCGACCAAGCCAACTACGACAGGGTTCGCGCCCTCATCGACGAGGCGCGCACCCAAGGAGCGCGGGTCGAACAGATCGTGCCGGCGGACGAGACGCTGCCCGATCCGGGCACTCGGAAGATCCCGCCGACCGTCGTCCGCGATATCACCGATGACATGCGGATCGCCACCGAGGAGATCTTCGGGCCGGTTCTCATCCTGCGGCCGTACACGCAGCTCGCCGATGTCGTCGACCACCTGAATGGAGGGCACTCGCCGCTGGTCGCCTACTGGTACGGGCCGGGCGGGCGGGACTTCCGCGCCTTCGTGAGGAATACGCGCAGCGGCGGTGTCTCCCGAAACGACTTCGCGCTCAATATGTTTCCGGAGGACGCCCCCTTCGGCGGGGTCGGGGCCAGCGGTATGGGGGCCTACCGTGGCAAGGCGGGGTTCGACACCTTCACCCATTACCGCACCGTGGTCGGCACCGATCTCCCGTTCGTCGTCACCGCGCTGGCCGCACCGCCGTTCTCGCGGTTCATTCATCGCGTCATCGATATCGCGCTGCGCACTGCGCATCAGCGTACGCGTCGACGTCTCGGCGCCCGTGGCTCCGGACGTTGAGTTCCATCGCCGGGCACGAATATCCCTGTTGTAATAAATACCGTATCACTTACAGTTTGACCGTCCGACTGCGCTCGGGCAGCACACGACCGAGGAGCCACTGTTGTCTCGTTCCGTGACCAGATCCGAACCGTCGACGGCGCAATTCACGCTCGTGGCGGCCGCTGATGCCGCCGCGGCCGCCATTCCGGATCGGGAACTGATCTGCCAGGGCGATCGGCGCCACACCTTCGCGCAGATCGCCGAGCGTTCCAAGCGGTTGGCGGCCTACCTGCACGCCAAGGGACTGGGCTGTCACACCGAACGTTCGGCACTCGCGGACCACGAGGTGGGGCAGGACCTGCTGGGGATCTACGCCCACAATGGACACGAGTACGTGGAGGCGATGATGGGCGCCTTCCGAGTACGTGTCGCACCGTTCAACGTCAACTATCGATACGTCGAGAGCGAGCTGCGGCATCTGCTGGCGGATTCCGGTGCGACCGCGCTGATCTATCACGCCGCCTTCGCGCCACGGGTCGCCGCGGTGCTGCCCGAGTTGCCGACACTGCGAGTACTGATACAGGTCGCCGACGAGTCGGGTAACGAATTGCTGGACGGGGCGGTCGATTACGAGACCGTCATCGCCTCGACCGCGCCGGAGCCGCTGCCCGTGCAGCCCTCTCCCGACGATCTCTATGTGCTCTACACCGGCGGCACCACTGGTATGCCGAAGGCTGTCCTGTGGCGCCAGCACGACATCTTCATGGCCGCCTGCGGCGGGCGGGATATGTTCAGCGGATCGCTCATCGGGTCGAACGACGAGGTCGCCGCTCGGGCGGCCGCGAATCCCGGTGTCCGGCTCATGCTCCTGCCGCCGCTGATCCACGGTGCGGCGCAGTGGGCGGTCCTGACGGCCACGATGACCGGCCAGAGCGTTTTCCTGTCCTCGGTCGTGGACCGTATCGATGCCGAGGAAATCGTGCGCACCATCGAGCGGGAGCGGGTGGCGATTCTGATCGTGGTCGGCGACGCGATGGCCCGTCCGCTGCTCGCCGCGATCGAGTCGGGTGCGGCGGACGTATCGTCGCTGGTGGCGTTGGCCAGCGGTGGTGCTGTGCTGAGCCCGTCGGTCAAACAGCGGTGGATTGCCGCGGTTCCCGGTCTGGTCGTGATGGATGCCGTCGGGTCCTCGGAGGGCGGCACTCAGCTCAATCACGTCTCGTCGTCTGGATCCGTATCGACCGGCACATTCATCCCGGGGGCGGACACTTGCATCGTGGCCGAAGACTTCGGTTCGGTGCTGGCAGCGGGTCACGACGGTATCGGATGGCTCGCGCAACGCCGCTTCACACCGCTCGGGTACAAGGGCGACGCCGCCAAGACCGCGATCACCTTCCCGGTCATCGCTGGTGCGCGGTATGTGCTGCCGGGCGATCGGGCCCGACTGCTGGCCGACGGATCCATCGAACTGCTGGGACGCGATGCGGTGACGATCAATTCCGGCGGCGAGAAGATTTTCGTCGAGGAGGTCGAATTGGCGATTTCGTCGCATCCGGCCGTCGCCGACGTCGTGGTGGTTGGCCGGCCGAGCCAGCGATGGGGACAGGAGGTCGTCGCGATCATCGCACCGGCCGACGGGACCGAGCCGACTGCCGAGGAATTGATCGCCCATGCCGCGGAATCCATTGCGCGGTACAAGCTTCCGAAGGCGGTGTTGTTCCGCCCGGAGATCGTACGCAGTCCGGTGGGCAAGGCCGACTACCGCTGGGCGCGCGAACAAGCGATCGCCGCGAGCTGATTCGCGACAGAGAAAGGGAACCGAAGTGGACTTCGCCAGGGTCGAGCCGACCGCCGGAGATCAGGAATTCCTGGACCGGGCGCGGGAATTCCTCGCGGCCACCGTGACCGAGGACGTGCTGCGCCGCGCACACGAGTCCGGCGACGGATTCGTCGAGGAACTGCATCTGGCGATGGGGGCGCATGGGTGGCTCGAGCGGGAGGCGAACAGCGCGGCAGACGGGGGACTGACGCCGGTGCAGCGTCGGATCTGGGATCTCGAGCGACGCCGGGCCGAGGTGCCGCTGGTGACCTGGGGTGCCACCATGATGATCCTGCGCGCGGTCCGCGAATTCGGCTCGCCGGAGCTGCTCGAGGAGGTGTTGCCGGGGGTGTATCGCGGCGAGGTCCGGTTCGCCATGGGCTACACCGAACCCGAGGGCGGATCCGATATCGCCAACTGCGCGACGCGAGCGGTGCGCGCGGGCACGGACTGGATTATCAACGGGCAGAAGATGTTCACCTCCGGCGCGCACAACTGCCGGTACGTATTCCTGCTGACCAATACCGATCCGGACGGGCGCAGACATCGCAATCTGACCATGTTCCTGGTGCCGCTGGACTTGCCCGGCATCGATATCCAGGGCCTGCGGACCGTGGACGGTGAACGCACCAATATCACCTACTACCAGGATGTTCGGGTTCCGGATCGATACCGGCTCGGCGAGGTTGACGACGGCTGGCGGGTGCTCAACGGTCCGTTGTCCGCCGAGCACGGCGCCGGTGGTGCCGACCCGAACGGGCTGGCCGATATCGCGATCATGAGCGGCTTCGGCACCACGATGGCCGTGACCGCCGACCGGGTGACCGCGTTGGCCGCCGCGGCCGGGCCGGACGGCCGACGGGGGCTCGACGATGGATCGATCGCGTATCGGCTCGGCCGGGCCCATGCCCGCATCGAGGCGGCGCTGAGCGCGCCGAGTCTGTTCGGGCGCGTGGCCATCGCGCAGACCATGCGGGATATCGCCCCGGATCTCATGGATGTCCTCGGCGATGAGGCGGCGCTGACCACGGGTGGCGGGGGAGCGGTGGCCGACGCCGCGGCCGAATACCTCTACCGGTGGGCGCCGTTGATCGGTATCTACGGCGGGACGCTGGATGTCTTCCGCAATATGATCGCGCAGTACATTCTCGGGCTGGGACGTCCGAATTACTCGGCTGCGAAATAGTCCGAAACAACGCAGAGCCGAGGTATCGCTTGGGGTTTGTCCGCCACCTACCTGACCACACTCGGATAAATTATAGCGAAAAGCTATTTTCAAATAGGCTTACCGTGTCATTTGCGGTAAGCCTATTTCACGTTGCTGCGCTGATTCCTTCCGTGCCGTGTTGGCTGGGATTTCTTGCAGCTCAGAAGCATTGACCGACCCGGGATCGTCGACTTGCTCGCCACCTCTTGCGCCCGTGCGACCGCGCTTGTACGGTTAAGAAACCGCCGATGTTTTAAGAGTCTCGTGCGTGGTCGATGTGATCCAGTGCATGAGGCGAGGCCGAGATAGCGCCGAGCGCAGGCTCGACGAACTGGGAGCACATTGATGAGCAAGCACACTGTCGTGACTTTCATGGACCACCCATTCGATTACTTCGACGAGTCCGTGACGAAAATGCACAGCCTTCCCCGCGCGGAACTCGAGGAATTGCAGCGCGAGGCGATGATGCTGCGGTTCGCGCAGCACCGCGAGGGCATCGAGATGGTGCGCAAACTGGCCGACCGGCTCGGCATCAGTACGGTCGAGAAGTTCAATGACGTTGTGCCGCTGATGTTCTCGCACACCACCTACAAGTCCTATCCGCCGGCGCTGATCGACAACAAGCGCTTCGATCTGATGACCCGCTGGCTGGCCAAGGTCACCACCCACGATCTGTCCAGGGTGGATGCCTCGGGCGCGCAGTCCATCGACGAGTGGCTCGAGGCCGTGGAGTCCGCCAGCAAGCTGCAGGTGATCACCTCGTCGGGCACAACCGGAACGCTCTCGATCATCCCCAAGGACGAGCTCACCACCGTTGAGGGCATGCAGGTCTGGCGCGCGACGCTGTTCCAGCAGTTCGGACAGGAGCCGACCGAGGACCAGCTCGATCCCGTCGTCGATGTGATCTGGCCGAACTACAGCGGCGGCCGGGTGGGCCACACTCGGGTGGTGCCGTGGATCAAACTCGAGTTCACCGGCGGTGACGAGAGCCGGTTCCACGCCCTGTATTCCGGCCATCTCGACACCGACATGATGTTCCTGGCGGCGAAGATGCGGGCCGCCGCCGCCAAGGGCGAGCTGGATCGCCTGCAGATCGATCCGGCACTGGCCGCCCGCAAGGACGAGTTCATCGCCATGCAGCAGCGCGCGCCGCTCGAGGTGAGCGAGTTCCTGCAGCGGTTGACCAACCAGCTGCGGGGCAAGCGGGTGTTCATGTCCAGCACCTACAAGCTCATGTACGACCTGGCCTCGGCCGGGCTCGCGGAGGGCATTCGCGGTGCGTTCGCGCCGAATTCGGCGATCCAGACCGGCGGCGGGCGCAAGGCCGGTGACGTGCTGCCCGAGGGATTCATGGACGTCATCAGGGAGTTCTACGGCAACGAGGTGCAGGAGGGGTACGGGTTCTCCGAACACAACGGCATCCACGCCGCGTGCGCCGAGGGCCGTTATCACCTCCAGCCGTGGGTGATTCCGTATGTGCTCGACCCCGATACCAGCGAGCCGTTGCCACGCACCGGCCGCCAGACCGGACGGTTCGCGGTATATGACCTGGTCAACCAGAGCCATTGGGGCGGTGTGATCACCGGCGACGAGGTGACCGTCGACTGGTCACTCGAATGCCCGTGCGGGCGAACCACAATCGCTCTCGAGCACCACATCATCCGCTTCAGCGAGAAGCAGGGTGTCGACGACGACCGCATCTCGTGCGCGGCCAGCCATGAGGTCCACAACGAGGCCATCGATTTCCTGAAGGAGTTCCGGTCGTGAGCGCTTTCACCGTTCCGCTATTCATTCGCGGTGAGGTGATCACCGACGATCTGGTTTCGTTCGGCACCCGCCTCGAACACAGCTTCCAGGCGCCGGATCCGCACAAGTACGTCAACGCGCTGCCGCTGCGCAGTCCGGCGGATATGGCCGATCTGTACGCGTTGTCCTTCGAGGAGATCCTCGATCTGCTGGAGGAGCTCGGGAAGCATCTCGAGCTCGACCAGAACCCCTACATCCAGGAGGCGTACGAGGCGTCCATCCTGGCCAACCCGTTCCCTGAGTCGATCCTGCGCACCGGTTACGTCGGACTGCAGGCGATGTTCAGCCGCGAGTTCATTCGTGAGCTCGCCGAAACCTCGGTCGGCATCGAGTATCTCGAAGGCTGGGTGCCCCGCACCTCGCTCGATGGTCGCAATCTCCGGGTCCGCGCATTCGGCTCCCGCACGCTGCATATCGCCGCGGGCAATGGTGGACTTGTTTCGGCGGTCACCATCCTGCGTTCGGCGATCACGCGCAGTGACGTGATCATCAAGGCGCCGTCCAACGATCCGCTCACGGCAATGGCCATCGCGCGCACCCTGCGCGATATCGCCCCCGACCACCCGATTACCGAACACCTGTCGGTCGGCTACTGGAAGGGCGGCGATACCGCCTTCGAGGAGCAGCTCTACAAGCCCGAGCACATCGAGAAGATCGTCGCCTGGGGCGGTTTCGCCTCGGTCAAGCACGTGACGAAGTACATCCAGCCGGGGCTGGAACTGATTTCGCTCGATCCCAAGCGCAGCGCGACCATCATCGGATCCGAGGCGTTCGAGAGCGAGGACACCTTGCGCGAGGTTGCCGTGCGCGCGGCCTGCGACGTCGGGGCGGGCAATCAGGAGGGTTGCGTCAATGCCCGGGTCATCTATCTGCTCAGCGGCACCGACGAGCAGGGACTGGAACGGGCGAACCGACTCGGTGAACTCATCTACGAATCGATGCTGCAGCTGCCCGAATCGCTGAGCACCAAGCCGAAGGTCGTCAACCGCACGCTACTCGAACATGTCGAGGGGTCGCGGCTGAACGACGACTGGTACCGCGTCTACGGCGGTGAGAACAGCGAGGGCGCGATCGTCGTATCCCAGCTCGACGAACCGGTGCACTATTCGATGATGCTGTCCGGGCGGGTGGCCAATATCGTCCCGGTCGACAGCATCGACAAGGTGACCGACGCGGTCAACGCCTATACCCAGACGATCGGAATCTATCCCGAGTCGCTGAAAACCGAACTGCGCGATCGGCTTCCGCTGTTCGGCGCGCAACGACTCACCTCTTTGGGCTATGCCGCCAGTGTCAACTTCACGATTCCACAGGACGCGATGGAACCGGTACGGCGGATGTGCAAATGGATCGTCGACGAACAGTGCGATCCACAGCAGGTGTTCCCGCTGTGGCAAGCCTCGGATCTGGTGAGGTGACCGATGACAACGACAGCTACTACCACCCCGCCTGAGGGTGTCGAACCAGTCGACACCGGACGGCTCGACGGCGCCTCCGGGCCGCGGATCATCGCGGTGCTCGCGGCCATCGTGCTGCTCACCGAGACCTCGGCATTCCAGACCGTCATGGTCGGCGCGGCGCTGCAGAAGATGACGACAACGTTTTCGACGGTCGGTTCCGATATCAACTGGGCGATCATCATCACCGGCATCATCGGGGCCGCCGCGACGCCGGTGCTTGGCAAGCTGAGTGACGTGTGGGGCAAGAAGCGCGTCTACCTGGTCTGCGGCGGGTTGTTCCTGCTCGGCAGCCTGCTCGATGCGATGACCTCCAGCTGGACATTGTTCCTGGTGGGCCGTGGCCTACAGGCATTCGCGACCGCCACCCTTGTGCTGTCCTACGGACTCGTTCGAGATCTTTTGCCGCGCAAGTATTCAGCGCTCGGCCTCGGTGTGGTCGCGGGCGGTGTCGGAGTCTCGGGGCTGCTGGGGCCGATCATCGCGGGCGCATTGGTGGACCATTTCCAATGGCGCGCACTGTTCTGGTTCCTGGTTGCCTACACCGCGGCGGTGATGGTGTTGTTCGCGGTCGTTGTTCCGGAGTCCAAGCTGCGAGTGCGTGAGCGGATCCAGCCCTTCGGCATCATCATGTTGTCCGCGGGCACCTTCGGTATCCTGCTGTATCTGTCCAAGGGACAGGATTGGGGTTGGGGCCGGGCCTCGGCGCTGGCCTGGGCCATCGGCGGAGCGGCGCTGATCGTGCTGTTCGTCGTGATCGAGTCCCGATCGAGCCGACCCGTCATGAACGTCAAGCTGCTGGCCCGGCCAGCGGTTGGTCTCACGATGCTGATGACGATGTTCGCCACAGGCATGCTCATGGTCGTGGCGACCGCGCTCGGTTACATGAGCCAGACGCCCAGTTCGGAGCAGCTGAAGCAGATGGTGGCGCAAGGTGCGGTCGACAAGGCACACGAGATGACCGGAATGAACTTGCCCCTTTCGGTGGTGCACGTGAGGCTCGATCCCACCTACCACTATGGCAGTGGCTTCGGAATGCTGTCGTTCGCAACCCATCTGGGGATCTGGGCGGGTGTGGTGAGCATGATATTCGGCCTGATCGCCGGTGTGCTCGCGCGCCGGATCGGCGCCCGGATCCCGGCGATCATCGCCTGTGTGGTGATGATCGGTGTGGGAATCGGCTTCGCGCTGGCCACACCGCATTACAGCTGGCAACTGTTCGGGGTACTCAACGCACTGTTCGGGATCGGTTTCGGATTGTTCTTCGCCGCCGCGTCCATCCTGATGGTCGATGCGCTGCCCGAGGAACAGCAGGGTATCGGATCCGGCATGCTCGGTGTGACCATGGGCATCGGGTCAGCGGTCGGGGCCGCCCTCATGGCCGCGTTCCAGTCGGGCAATCCGATCAATGCCGAGGTCAGCGCGATGGGTCGGGGCGCGACACAACCGATACCACAGGTTTTCGCCGACCAGGGCTATGTGCTCACCTTCTGGGTCATGTCCGGGTTGGCGCTGGTCTCGCTGATCATCGCGCTGATCATGCGCCACGGACGCAAGCCCAGTACGGCGGGAATCGTACACTAGCCATCCACAATTCGTCGTCCCGGCAGGCGGGTGCCGGGCCGGGACGACGAATTGTGTCGGACAGTGCTACGAGGCCGGTGTGGTGTCACCGGAATTCGCGTGCGCCGACGAATTCAGCTGGATCAGCAGGCTCGCGTGATCGAGGATGCAGCGCAGACCGTATTCGAAATTGCGGTCGTCCGGCGCACCCGATCGTAGGCCCTTGGCCATGGCCTCGGCGAGCAGCGGTGTCGTCTCGGGCTCGACCAGAATGCTGTCGTAGTACGCCCGGCCCTCCGCCTCCAGCTCCTGGTTCTTGTCGTAGAGCCGTTGTAGCACAACCGATCCGCGAATATGCAGATTGACCGCCGAGTAGATGTCGAAGGCCTGCTCGACCGATAGTCCCGCTTCGACCAGGCTGGCCACCGTCCGCTCCACCTGCTCGGCGCCCACCCGCCCGGCGTGCTGACTCAGCGCCGATCTGACCAGAATCAGATCGCACAGGATCGGGCTCGCCAGGAAGGTGCGCCGCATGGTCCGCGCGTGATTGCCCAGCGTCTCACGCCAATTGCTCGCTTCGACGGACGGGTAGGGCACGGCATACACATACAGTCGCAGCGCGCGGTCGGTCATCGCATTGAGCAGATCGTCCTTCTTGCGGAAGTACCAGTAGATACTGGTGACCCCGACATTGAGATGCTTACCCAGCAGAGGCATGCTCAGACCGTCGATCGAAACCTGTTGCGCGAGTTCGAAGGCGCCATCGATGATGTCCTCCGGATTCAGCGAGCCGCGTTCGCGTCGCTGCCGCCGCTCGACGGTGACCCGTTTCGCCATTGCTAACCTCCTGTGCCCCATGCCCCGGTGAAAACCGGCTCGCGTTTCTCGGCGAACGCGGCGAACGCCTCGATCACATCGGCGCCTGACAGGTTGATGGTCTGGGCGCGTGCCTCGTTGGCGAGCGCCTCGCGCATCGTCCGATCCGTTCCGTCGTTCAACAGCGCCTTGGTCTGCGCGAGTGCCAACGGCGGCCCCGCCGCCAGCCGCACCGCCAGCTCGTCGACGAACTTGTCGACAGCCTCGTCGGGTTGTATCCATGTCACGAGTCCGAGGGCGTGCGCTTCCTCGGCACCGATCATGTCGGCCAGCAATGCCAGGCGCTTGGCCTGCTGCATGCCGACGAGTTTGGGTAGCAGCCAGGAGCCTCCGCAATCCAGTGACAGCGCGCGCCGGGAGAAGATCTGGCAGAACCGTGCGTCGGGGGTGGCCACCACCAGATCGCACCCGAGCGCGAGATTCCACCCCGCGCCCGCCGCCACCCCGCGTACCTTCGCGACGGTGGGCACCGGCAGGTCGTGCAGTTGCTGCACGACCTCGTTGATGGTGCGCAACTCCCGGCTGGGATCGGGAAACTCGTCCATGCCCGCGGCATCGGAGATGTCGGCGCCCGAACAGAACGTGCCCGCGGACCCGGTCAGGACCACGGCGCGAACCTCACGACCGTGTGCGACCCGGCGCAACTGCTCGCGCAGCCCCGCCCACACCTCGCGGGTGAGCGCATTCTTACGGTGCGGGCGATTCAACGTCAGTGTCAGCACTGCACCCACTTGCTCGATGAGCAATACCGGTTCATCGGTCACAACATCGTCCTTTCATGTCCGGATCACGGGTTGGTCGGCACCGGGCCCGATGGCACCCCGGTCACGTAGGCGGGCAATGTCGTCAGCGCTGAATCCGGCTGCGGCCAGGACGGTTTCGGTGTGCTGCCCCAATGCGGGAATGGCCCCCATGGGCGGTTCGTATCCGGTGATGACGGGTGGCGGCAGCAGAGTGGGTACCGGACCGGCGGGCGTATCGATCGGCCGCCAACGTCGGCGGGCCGCGAGATGCGGATGGGCGACCACATCGGTGGGGGTGTTGTAGCGGGCGTTCCCGATTCCGGCGGCGTCGGCGCACAGCTGGACAGTGGCCAGGTCGTGCCGCGCGCACCACTGCGCGATCGTTGCATCGAGTTCGCCCCGGTGGCGCACCCGTCCGGCATTGGTGGTGAATCGCGGATCATCGGCGAGATCGGGCCGGTCGAGAATGTCGCGGGCCAGGCGCTGCCATTCTCGGTTGTTCGTCGTGCCGAGTACCACGGTGTGGCCGTCGCCGGTGGGATAGGCGCCGTAGGGGGCGACCGCCGGGGAACTCATGCCGAGCGGCTGCTGATCGATTCCGGTGTGCCGGGTGTAGTTGAGCGCGTACCCCATCAATTCGGCCGCCGTATCGAACAGGCTCACCGACGCCGCGGTGGGTTTCGCCGCGGGCCCGCCCGGCGCTCGTCTGCCGCAGAGCATCGCCACGATCGTCAACGCCGCGTACAGGCCCGAGCACACATCGGCGATCGGCGGACCGGGTTTGGCGGGGGCATTTGGGAATCCGGTGACCGCGCAGACCCCCGATTCGGCCTGAATCAGCAGGTCATAGGCTCTCTTATCGGACAGCGGCCCGCCGGGGCCGTAGCCGTCGATCTCCATGGCGATCAGGTCCGGATGCCGCACCGCCAGATCATCTGCGGCCAAGCCGAGTGCGGCCGTCGCACCCGGTGCCAGATTGGAGACGAATACGTCGGCCGATTCCAGCAACCGGTGCAGAACCGCTTGTCCCTCCGGATCTTTGAGATCGAGAGTCACCGATTCCTTGCCGCGGTTCACCCACACGAAATGCGCGGCGAGGCCGTTGACCACATCGTCGTAGTCGCGCGCGAAATCGCCGCCGCGCGGATTCTCGATCTTGATCACCCTGGCCCCGAAATCGGCCAGGGTACGGGTGCACATGGGTGCGGACACGGCCTGCTCCAGCGCCACGACGGTGACTCCAGCGAGTGGGCCCGCAGTCGGATCGGCCATCACATCACCAGGCCACCGTCCACCGGCAGTACCTGACCGGTGATGTAGGAGGCGGCGTCGGAGGCGAGAAATACGAAGGCCCCCGCAACCTCGTCTGGTTCGGCCCACCGGCGCATCGGAATTCGATTCAGCATCTGTTCGGCGAACTTCGGATCGGTGCGGATCTTGGCCGTCATGGCGGTGGCGGCCGCGGGCGCCAGCGCATTGACGGTGATCTGCTTGCGCGCCAACTCACGAGCCAGCGATTTGGTCAACCCGACGATGGCGGACTTCGCGGCCGAGTAGTTGACCTGCCCGAGTGCCCCGGCCAGACCGGCCGACGAGGTCACGTTGATGATGCGGCCGGTGCCGTCGGTGGGCAGATATTCCAGCGCCGCCTTCGCGCAACGGAACGCACCGAGCACGTGGATGTCCAGTAGCAGCTGCACTGACTCCTCGGTGGTATTACCGAACATCGCCGGTGCCGTGACCCCGGCGTTGTTGACCACGATATGCAAAGTGCCCCCGGCCAATTCGGCTGCCGCGGCGACAGCGGCATCGGCGGCCCGGGAGTACCGGACATCCAGGGCGGTGCTCGCGGCCCGCCCGCCGTTGGCAACGATCTTTTCCACCGTTGTCGCGGCTGCCGCTGCGTCGAGATCGGTGACCAGCACTGCCGCGCCCTGCTCTGCCAGCGCGGCGGCGACGGCCGCACCTATGCCGCCGCCGGCGCCAGTGACCAGTGCCGCGCGCCCGGACAGATCGAAGCGGGTTCGATTCTGTTGCGGCTCAGGCGATGACATCGAAAGTCGCCGGGAGTGTGTTGGGCGAGCGGAACGGCTGGCCGAAGATATGCGGATCGCCCTCTGCCTCCAGGGTGAATCCGGTGAGGCGGCTCAGCAGGGCCTCCATGGCGACTCGGGTCTCCATCCGGGCCAGGTGCAGGCCGAGACAGGTGTGCGCACCGGCGGTGAAGCTGATGTGCGGAATGTGGGTCCGGAAGATATCGAATTCCTCCGGTCGCTCCCAGCGGGTCTCGTCGCGGTTGGCCGAGCCCAGGCATAGATCGAGCACCGCGCCCTGCGGAATGGCGACGCCTTCCAGTTCGGCGTCCTCGGTCACGTATCGCTGCACCAGTGTGAGCGGCGTTTCGTAGCGCAGCCCTTCCTCGACGGCCTGGGCGATCAGGTCGTGGTTGCGCTGCACCGCCTCGAATTGTTCTGGGTGCGTGAGCAATAGGTACAGCAGATTTCCCGACGACCGATACGTGGTTTCGAGTCCGGCGGGCAGCAGCAGCCGCAGGAACGAGTAGATGGCCTCCTCGGTCAGCTTCTCCCCGTCGACCTCGGCGGTCACCAGATCGCCGATGATGTCGTCGGTGGGTTCGGACCGCCGCTGTTCGATGTGCCTGAGAAAGTATTCTTTCAGGTCGTTGGAAGCCTGCAGCGCCTGCGGAACCTTGTTGGCGTAGCTGATGATCGACACTGCCGCCGCGCGGAAGAAGGGCAGATCTTCTTCGGGGAGTCCGAGCAGGCGTGCGATGACACGGGTGGGGAATTCGAAGGTGAATTCCTTGACGAGGTCGGCGCTGCCGCGCTCGGCGAACTCGTCGATGAGCGCGTTGCAGATCGGCCGGACGATCTCCGGTTCCCATCGCAGCAGTGATTGCGGCTTGAATGCCGTGGCCACCAGATTCCGGTGCGCCCGATGCTGTTTGCCGTCCATGGCCAGAATGGTCGGGCCCATGAACACACCGATCGTGGAATCGTAGAGCTTGGAACTGAATACCCGACTGTTGCGCAATGCGGTGCTCACCGCCGGGTAGGAGACGGCGGCATAGCTGTCCGAAGGGCGCAGCGATTCCGGGGTCCGGGAATAGTCCATGACCGTTCCGTGGAAGACGCCACCGTCGCGCCGTTTGGCGGCGAAGAACGGGTAGGGGTCACGCAGGTCGAGGGCTTCTTCGGCCGATTGGTCTCGAACAGGGATATCCACAGCTCACCTCTACGTCGTCAGAGCGGTCGGCACCTTACCGGTACAAGCTACTGTAATATATACAGTATAGCCGTATCGACAGCATGTCGGGCTGGCGGAGATTGTTATTTCGACAGGTCCTCGGCTACAGCTGAATGGGCGCCCCCGCGACCAGCGGCGCGACGAATCCGCCGTCTACGTGGATGTCCTGTCCGTTGATCCAGCGTGCCTGCGGTGAGCCGAGGAAGGCGATCACGGGCACGATGTCGTCCACGGTGGCATGCCTGCCGATCGTCGCCTTGACGGTGTCGAGGACGTCCTTGCCCATCGACGCCTCGAAGTCGGCCAGGATCGGCGTCTCGGTCGGTCCCGGACTCACGGTATTCACCCGGATTCCGTACTTCTGCCATGCCGTCGGCGCCAGCCGCTTCGTGTAGATGATCGCGGCCTGCTTCGATGTGCTGTACACCGGATAGGACGGATCTTGGCTCTGCTGCCAGCGCTCGACGGCTTCGGCGTCGGTCGCGGCGAGCAGCCCGGCCAGCTCGTCCATGCGCTGCTGCCAGCCGAGGGCCGCTACCGAGGCGACTGTGACGATCGCGCCGCCCTGCCGCAGTCGCGGCAGCATCCCCTCGACCGTCAGCCGCATACCGAGATAGTTCACTTTCAGAACGTCTGCGGCGGGTGCCGTGCCGGGTACACCGGCGATGTAGGCCAGCAGATCCCAGTCCGGACCGATCCGGTCCAGCAGCGCCGTGATCGCGGCGGCGTCGCGCAGGTCGCACTGTTCATGCTGCGCGGCCGGGGTTTCGTTGGGGCGCAGATCCACCGCGAGCACGTGGTCGCCGTTGTCGTGGAAGTGGCTGGCGGTCGCGGCGCCGATTCCCGATCCGGCGCCTACCACCACGATTCTGCGTTGCCCGGAGTCCATGAATACCACCGTTCCGCTGCACGGATGTGCGTTATAGAATGCTTGACAGTAAGGGTAACTATAAATCAGGCTGTTGGCCGATACAAACGATCTGGGACGCGGTGCGCCCGCCGGATCGGACCCGTATGAAGACGGATGGAACGGAAGTCCCGCTGATGAGCATGCCGATCGTCGACGAAGCCGCCAATGTTCTCGCGGACCCGACCGCGTATACCGACGAGGCACGATTGCACGGCGCGCTCACCGCGCTGCGGGCGAAGGCTCCGGTATCGCTGGTCGACGTGCCTGCGTACAAGCCGTTCTGGGCGATCACCAAGCATGCCGACATCATGGCGATCGAGCGGGCCAACCGGCTGTTCACGAACTGGCCTCGACCGGTGCTCATGACAGCCGAATCGGATGACATGCAGGCGGCGGCCGGAATTCGCACGCTGATCCATATGGATGAGCCGCAGCACCGGGTCGTGCGCGCTATCGCCGCGGACTGGTTCAGCCCGAAAGCTATGAAGGCACTGGGTGATCGGATCGAACAACTGGCCAAACGCTACGTCGACAAGATGCGCGATGCCGGTGGGGAATGCGACTTCGTTCAGGAGGTTGCGGTGAATTTCCCGCTGTATGTGATCATGTCGCTGCTCGGCGTCCCCGAGGCCGATTTTCCGCGGATGCTGAAGCTCACGCAGGAATTGGTCGGCAGCGACGACGCCGAATTGCAGCGCAGCACACCGACGGACGAGAAGATGAACTCGCTGCTGGAAATGTTCGCGTACTTCCAGCATCTGACCGCGTCCTGGCGGGAGAATCCCACCGGAGACCTCGGATCCACGATCGCCAATGCGCGTATCGACGGCGAACCGCTCTCGGATGTCGACACCATGTCCTACTACGCCATCATCGCAACGGCCGGGCACGACACCACCAGCAGCAGCATTTCCGGTGGCGTGCGCGCGCTGATCGAGCATCCCGATCAGCGTGAACGGCTGCGTTCCGATCTGGATCTGATGCCGCAGGCGACCGAGGAGATCATCCGCTGGGTCACCCCGGTCAAGGCATTCATGCGGACCGCCGCCGAGGACACCACGGTCCACGATGTGCCCATCGCGGCCGGGGAATCGGTACTGCTGTCCTACGTTTCGGCCAATCGTGACGAGGATGCCTTCGATGGCCCGTTCCGCTTCGATATCGAGCGGGAGCCCAATAAGCACGTCGCATTCGGATTCGGCGTGCACTTCTGCCTCGGCGCCGGGCTGGCCCGGATGGAGATCAATAAATTCCTCACCGAACTGCTGCCGCGGTTGCGCTCGATCGAGCTCAACGGTGTGCCCGAACTCAGTGCGACCACATTCGTGGGCGGGCTCAAACATCTTCCGATTCGCTACTCCCTGATGTGACCGGAACGCCAGACTCGAATCGACGAACGATCAATGCGGATTAGGACGTAGCGATGACGAATGCCCAGACCTGGGACGAAACCCTAGAAGACCTCGGGCGCCGCCGTGCGCGCGCACAGGCCATGGGCGGGCCCGAACGGGTCGCAAAACATCGCGGCAAGGGCAAGCTCGACGCCAGGGCGCGCATCGAGCGGCTGCTCGATCCCGGTACCTTCCACGAATTCGGCACCCTGGTCGGTGGTGCGGTCGCCGCCGACGCGGTCGTGACCGGTTCCGGACTGATCGACGGCGCGCCCGTGATGGTAGGCGCCGAGGATTTCACGACCCTGGCGGGCAGCATCGCGCCGGGCAGCAATTCCAAACGCTACCGGCTGGCCGAACTCGCGCTGCGCAATAAGGTGCCGCTGATAATGCTGTTGGAGGGTGCGGGATTTCGGCCCACCGGCGACCATTACGGTCGCACGCCGACCGATTTGCTGGCTCAGGCTCGATGCTCCGGCCGGGTGCCGATGGTCACCGGGGTGCTCGGCCCCTCGGCCGGACACGGTGCGCTGATCGCTCCGGTGGCCGATTTCGCGATCATGAGCCGCCAGGGCGCGATCTTCACCGCCGGGCCGCCGGTAGTGAAAGTGTCTACGGGGGAAGACATTTCGAAGGAGGAGCTCGGCGGTCCGGATGTCGCGCTGCCGAGTGGTCTGATCCACAACCTCGGCGAAACCGACGAGGATGTGCTCGATGCGATCCGCCGCTACCTGTCGTATTTTCCGTCGAGTGCCTGGTCTTATCCACCAGCGCTGGTTCCCGACGAATCGGCCGGGCCACGGCCGACGCCGGAACTGCTCGACATTATCTCCCGCGACAACCGGCGCACCTACGATATGGGTGCGGTGCTCGATGTGGTCCTGGATCATTCCGACTGGTTCGAGGTGCAGCCCGACTTCGGCGAGGCGATCATCTGCGCGCTGGGTCACCTAGGCGGTCACCCGGTCGCGGTGGTGGCTAATCAGCCGCAGGTATTGGCCGGGTCGATCGATGCCGCCGCCGCCGATAAGGCCGCCCATTTCATCACCGTCGCGGACTCGTTCCACCTGCCGATCGTGTTCCTCGCCGACAATCCGGGCATGTTGCCGGGTAGCGAATCCGAGCAAGACGGCGTATTGCGCAGTGGCGCACGGATGTTCGTCGCACAAACGGCGGCAACGACACTGAAGCTGCATCTCACCTTGCGCAAGGCGTATGGATTCGGGTCCATGGTGATGTCGCTGATCGGATTCGACAGCCAGGTGGCCACCTTCGCGTACCCGGGCGCGACCATGGGCGCGATGAGCGCCGCCGCCCTGAGCAGTGCCTCGCACGCCGAGCAAGATCTCTCGGCCTCCCTGCGCGCCATGGAGCTGCAGGCGTCGTACCACTCGGCCGAGCATATGGGCTTCGACGAACTCATCCGTCCCGAGGAGACACGCAACGCGCTGCTGCTGTCACTGCAGCGGGGGATCCATGCCCGGCAGGCCGCCGCCGAACCGGTTTCTCGCACGGTCATCGTGCCGTGATCGATGCCGGTACGGGGGCGCCGGACATGTGGGCGGCGCCTTTCGGTGTCCGCCAAAGATATTGCGGATCAGTGTGTTTCGGCGGCAGCGCTGGCGGCGCGCCCGAGGAATGCGGCCACCACGCCACCGTCTACCAGCAGGTCGGTGCCGGTGACGAAGGCCGCGTCCGGGCCGAGCAGGAAGGCCGCCGCGGCGGCGATATCGTCCGGAGTGCCTGCTCGCTCGGCCGCCGACATGCCGATCATGGCGCGCATCCCGTCGCCGGTGGCCGCCGAGGACAATTCCTGACGCCCCATCGCGGTGGAAATGATGCCGGGGCTGATGGAGTTGATCCGGGCGCCGCGCTCGCCCCATGCCACGCTCGCGACACGAACCTGTAAATGATTGGCCCGCTTGGCGATTGCGTAGGCCAAGCCCGGCTCGGTCAGTACGTCCGGGGCCAGGGCGGGCAGATTCAGCAACTCGTCGGTCGGCGTGGTGGCCAGCGCGGCCTCCAGATCCGCGGGCAGGGTGCCCATATGTCCGCCCATGCTCGCGATGACCACACCGGCTCCGCCCGGTGCGACGACCTGACCGAATTCTTCCAGTACCAGGCCGACGCCGACGAGGTCCACCCGCAGGATCGCCGCCGTCGGCGCCTGTGCGGGGGATAGCCCGGCGGTGTGCACGATCTGGGTGACCGGTCCAAGGGACTCCGCCGTCTTCGCCAATTCGGCGACCGACTCGCGCGCGGAGACGTCGACGCTCGCGGCGATGACCGTATGACCGTCGTCCACCATGGCATCGGCGGCCGTCCGCAATGTGGTTTCGTCGAAATCCGCGAGCAGCACCTGTTTGCCACCGGCCTGCCGCCGCGCGATCGCCCGGCCCATTCCACCGGCGCCGATGACTACCACCACGTCACGAACCACGGTCATCTCCATTCGTGCGACCGGGCGCCTTCACCCGGTAATTGGATTCTCTGTGATGGTAACGCTCCTGCGCACCCGGTGCCCGTTGGCCTTCCTGAGTGCCCATTCTGGGCATACTCACGCGAAATCGGATCACTCGGCCGTGTACCTGCAAATGGTTTGCCCGCCCCGCGCCGGTGCGGACCGGTCGGGCAATACGTCTGGAGCGAAGGTCCGTCGTCACAATCTCCGGAAATTACATTCTCATGTACGAAAATGAAGTTATACTTCCGTGCGTGCTGGCGGCGGCGTCAGCTCAGGTGCCTGCTGGCGCACCTGGGCAAAATTCGAGCAATCCGCCAGGCGTCCATACTGTATTTATTACAGTACACAAGTTGGCACTCGAGATGAGGATTTCCATGCGTGATTCACTCCTTCGCGCGGCCGTGGCGTGCTGTGGTCCGGCGGTCATTGCGGCTGCGGTTCTGACCGGTTGTTCCGACGATTCGAGTGCCGTGGCATCGACGTCGGCCGCATCGTCCAGCGCCGCCACTGTGGCAGCTTCGGCTGATTCGGCGACCATCAAGGCCGTTACCGATGCGTATGTGACCTTCTTCAATGGCGGGGCGCCCGCGGACCAGCGGATCGCGGTCGTGGAGAAGGGGCAGGTCTTCGCGCCGGTGTTGCAGGCGCAGGCGGGCAACCCGCAGGCGCAGGGCATCTCGGTCACGGTGTCTGCGGTCAAGCCGGTCGACGCCACCCATGCCGATGTCACCTACACCCTGCTGATGGGAGGCAATCCGGTGCTGCCGGACCAAACCGGCCAGGCGATCAAGGATGGCGCGCAGTGGAAGGTCGCCGCGACGACATTCTGCGCCCTGCTGGCACTCCAGGGTGGTCAGTCCTCGGCCTGCTGACCGATCGTCGCGAACCCGGAGCGCGCGGGTGTCGGAACGAATGTTCCGGCACCCGGGCGCTTTGCTTTTTCGGCGGCTGATATCCGGATCCGGCCTTGGGTAGAGGCCTTGTGCAATGCGCTACCGATAGGTATACAGTAGACACATCTATTCGACCTGTGGCAGGTCGTTCGGTAGCAGGAGGTGGCATCCGGAATGGGCTGTCACGCCGCACTATTCGCCCAGATAGGACCGCGCCGCACGGCCGCGGGTTCCGTTGTCGTCGAAGCCGGTGTTGTGGCCGGCCACCGGACAGGTCGAAACGACCATCCGGCGAATTGAAAGGACGCTGATGACTGCGCTCGACTACAAGGCGATCGACGTCGACAACCATTACTACGAGCCGCTGGACGCGTTCACTCGGCACCTGGACAAGAAGTTCCGGCGTCGGGGTGTGCAGATCGTCCAGGATGGCAAGTACCACACGGCGATCATCGGCAACCGGGTGAACCGGTTCATTCCCAACCCGACCTTCAATCCGATCATCGTGCCGGGCTGCCTGGATCTGATCTTTCGCGGTCAGGTCCCCGAGGGCGTGGACCCGGCGACACTGATGCAGGTCGAGAGCCTGGAAATGCGGCCCGAATACCAGGATCGGGATGCGCGCGTGACCGTGCTCGACAAGCAGGGCATCGAAACGATCTTCATGTTCCCGACCTTCGGCTGCGGCGTGGAAGAGGCCCTCAGGGACGATGTCGAGGCGACGGCTGCGTCGTTGCACGCCTTCAACTTGTGGCTGGACGAGGATTGGGGTTTCGACCGGCCGGACCACCGGATCCTGTCGGCGCCGATGATCTCGCTGGCCGATCCGGCGGCCGCGGTCGCCGAGGTCGACTTCGTGCTGGCTCGTGGTGCGCGCGTCGTCCACATTCGGCCCGCCCCTGTGCCCGGTGTCGGCAAGCCGCGCTCGCTCGGTGATCGCTCGCACGATCCGGTGTGGGCGCGACTGGCGGAGGCGAATGTGCCCGTCGCATTCCACCTCGGCGACAGCGGATATCTGAAGATCGCCGCCATGTGGGGCGGTAAGGATACGTTCGAGCCGTTCGGGCCAGGGGATGCGCTGGACAAGATCGTCGTCGACGACCGCGCGATCCACGACACCATGGCCTCGCTGATCATCCACGGTGTATTCGATCGGCATCCGAAGCTGCGGGTAGCGAGTATCGAGAACGGCTCGGACTTCGTGCACCGGCTGGCCAAGCGGATGAAGAAGCTGGCCAATCAGTCGCCGCGCGCATTCCCGAACGATCCGGTCGACACCCTGCGCGAGCACGTGTGGGTCGCCCCGTACTACGAGGACGATCTGCCGCCGCTCGCGGAAAAGATCGGTGCCGAGCGCATTCTGTTCGGCTCGGACTGGCCGCACGGCGAGGGGCTGGCCGAGCCGGTTGCCTTCACCGACGAGCTGGCCGCCTTCGACGCGACCGACGTGCGAAAGATCATGCGCGACAACGCTCTGGAATTCCTGGGGCTGCCCGTCGCAGCCACCGCGTGAGATCGAGGCCGCGTTGACCGAATGGAGTGTCGGTGCCGTCTTCGACGCTGTCGCGGCGGCGGTGCCGGACCGGACGATGACCGTCTGCGGCGAGCGGCGCAGCACCTTCGGTGAGTCGGCGCCGCGCATCCGGAGGTTCGCCAATTTCGTTGCGGCACAGGGTTTCGGAGAGCACACGCCGCGGCACCGGCTCGACCGGTGGGAGTGCGGTCAGGACCGCATTGCCCTGCTCATGCGCAACGATCAGTATCTCGATGTGCTGCTCGGGTGTGTGCAGGCGCGCGTCGTCCCGGTGAATATCAACTATCACTACACCGCGCGCGAGATCCGGGAGCTGCTCGCGTATGTCCGGCCGCGCGGCATCGTCTACCACCGGTCGTTCGGACCGGTGGTAGCCGAGACCGCGCCGGACGACGTGGAACTGCTGATATCGGTCGACGACGGCAGCGACGCCACCGAACCGGAGGGCACGGTGGCATTCGAGGATGCCGTGCGCCTCGGGGACGCGGGCCGGGTCATCGCGACGACACCCGACGATCTGGTCATGCTGTGCACCGGCGGCACGACCGGACGGCCCAAGGGTGTGCTGTGGCGGCAGAGCGATCTGTATGTGTCATCGATGAACGGCGCCGACCACGACTCCGCCGGTCCGCTACGCGATCTCGCACGGATGACCGGGCAGGTCTGGTTCGCGGTGTCGCCGCTCTCGCACGCCGCGGGCATCATGACCGCGCTCGCGGGACTGCTGGCCGGGCAGACGATCGTCCTGTACGACGATCGCGATCCCTTCGATCCGCGCATCGCGCTGGAAACCGCGCAGCGTGAGAACGCCGCGCTGATGACGATCGTCGGTGACGCCTACGCCGGGCCGTTGGTACGCGAAATGCAAACGCGCCCTTACGATTTGTCGTCCTTGCTGGTCCTCGGGACCGGGGGAGCGGCGACCAACCCGCTGCACAAACGGCAACTGCTCGAGCTGCTGCCGCACGTCATGCTCGTCGAGGGTTATGGAGCCTCGGAGACCGGTGGTATGGCCTACGGGCGTAGTCGGCACGGCGCCGAGGTCGAGACGTTTGATCCAGGCCCCGGCGCGACCGCGGTGTCACCGGACCGCACCCGTTTTCTCGCGCCCGGTGACACCGAGATCGGGTGGGCGGCCAGAATCGGTCGGGTTCCCTTGGGCTATTTCGAAGACCGCGCGGCCACCGAGCGCACATTTCCGGAGATCGATGGTCAGCGCATGGCTATCCCCGGCGACCGGGCGAGCGTCGATGCCGACGGCACCCTCCGGTTGCTCGGCCGCGATTCGCTGGTCGTCAATACCGGCGGCGAGAAGGTTTTCGTCGAAGAGGTCGAGGAGGTGCTGCGGGCGCATCCGGGGATATTCGACGCATTGGTGGTGGGGCGGCCGAGTCATCGCTGGGGGCACGAGGTCGTCGCACTGGTGTGCCTTCGGGTGGGGGAGGAAATCACCGATGCGGCGCTGCGGCAGGTGTGCAAACTCGAGCTTGCCGGATTCAAGGTGCCGAAGGAATTCATTTTCGTAGCGGAGATCCGACGCCTCGGCAACGGTAAGCCTGATTACCGCTGGGCCGCGAAACGTGTGGTGCCGGGCGTCGCGGAGGAAATTGGGGCATGACTGTGCGCAAAGTAATCGACGGCCTGGTGAACGTGCATTTCGGTGAGCGCGACCAGCCGGATTGGATGCTGAAGGTCCGGGACGACTATTTCAAGGGTCCGGCGTCGTTGTACGCGCAAGTCGATCTCGCAGAATTGCTCGACGAGATGGATGAGCAGGGCGTCGAGAAGGCGGTCCTGATGTATTCGATGGCGAAACCGTCGAAGACCGCCCTGAAATTCGTCGAAGCGCGCCCGGACCGATTCGGTCTGGCCATCAACGGGGTCGATCTCCTGCATCCGATTCGGTCTCTGCGTGAACTCGATGCACTGGTCAAGGATCTTCCGGTGGTCTACACGACGGCCGGGCCGAGTTTCTGGGGCGACGGTCGTTATCCGCCGTCCGACGCGGTCTACTATCCGCTGTACTACAAATGTGCCGAGCTGGGTCTGCCATTGTGTATGAATACCGGAATACCGGGACCACCGATTCCGGGCGAGGTGCAGAATCCCATCTACCTGGATCGGGTGTGCTTCCGGTTCCCGGAGCTCCGGCTGTGCATGATCCACGGCGCCGATCCGTGGTGGGATATCGCGATCCGGTTGCTCATGAAATACGAGAATCTCCGGCTCATGACCTCGGCCTGGTCGCCTAAACGGCTGCCGGAAAGTTTAGTGCATTTCATGCGGACCCGGGGAAAGCAGAAGGTGATCTTCGGCTCGGATTGGCCGGTGCTTCGCATGAGCCGGGTGGTGCCGGAAGCGCTGGCGCTCGACCTCCCCGAAGACGTGCTGGACAACTATCTCTACAACAATGCACAGGAATTCTTTTTCGGTGACCGAGCGGTTGCCGGCTGAGCCGCGCGCGGAATGAGGAGCAAGGGAAATATGGACCGCTACGAATTGCGCAGGCAGGATTACAGCCTGTCGGAAGACCAAACGGAACTCCAGGCCGCGTATGCGAAGTTCTTCAAAAGCCGCTGCCCCCTGGAGGTCGTGCGCGCGGCCGAACCGACGGGTTTCGACAAGAATCTGTGGGAGCAGCTGTGCGGTACCGGCGCGACCACCATGGCGCTGCCCGAAGCCGTGGGCGGCGACGGCGCGACACTGGTCGACCTCGTCCTGGTCGCGGAGGAACTCGGCCGCGCCATCGCACCGGTGCCGTGGATTGATCACGTCTGTGCGGCTCGTCTGCTCGGGCGCCTCGGCGCATCAGGTGCCGAGGCGGCCGATGTGGTCGGAGGCAGACAGGTGGTTGCGCTGGATCCGCGCCTCGATGCCGTCGCCGGAATCCGGCTCATCCCGTCGGGGGCGATCGCCGATCGGATCATCGTGCGCGACGGCGACGATATCGTCGCGCTGAGCTTCGCCAGCCGACCGGCGAAAGTCGACAATATCGGCCGTCTGCCGATGGCATGGGTCGAACCGGCGGCCGCCGATGGGCGGGTCGTGCTGGCCAGCGGAGCCGAGGCGCTCGCGAACTACGAGCTCGCCCTTGACGAATGGCGCGTGCTCACCGCGGCCGCGCTGGTCGGACTCGTCGAAGAGACGATGCGCATCGCAGCCGAATTCGCGAAAACCCGCTACACCATGGGTGTTCCGATCTCGACCCTGCAGGGCATCTCCCATCCGCTGGCCAATATCGCGATCGTTGTGCAGAGCGGGCGCAACCTGGCTCGGCGGGCCGCCTGGTTCCTCGAATACGAACCCGACGTCCAGCCCGGACTCGCGGCGGCGGCCTTTGTGTACATGGCCGAGGAAGCCGCCAAGGCGGCCACCATGGCCGTGCACGTCCAGGGCGGACTGGGTGTGACGACCGAGTCGGCCGCCTCGGCCTATTTGGTGCGTGCCCGGGGCTGGCCGCTGGCGGCGGGCGATCCGGGCGCCAGCGCCGTGCGAGTCGCCGAGCTGTTCGTTCGGGCCTAGGACGGAGCTACCGATGGACTTTTCTCTCGTTGAGCTCTCCGCCGAGGATGCGGCTTTCCACGACCGGGTGCGCGCGTTTCTCGACACCCACGTCACCGACGAGGTGCGCCGCCGCGATCGCGAAACCGGTGACAACTTCGACGCGGGCGTGCACCTCGCCATGGGCGCCGAAGGGTGGCTGACGGCCGAGATGAATACCGGCGCCGACGACGGCATGACCCGTGTGCAGCGGCGCATCTGGGATCTGGAGAAGCGGCGCGCGCACGTGCCCTGGGTCACCTGGGGCACCACCATCATCGTGGCGCAATCCGTCGAAGAGTTCGGATCGGCCGAGCTGCGCGAGGAGGTATTGCCCCGCGTGCTCACCGGCGAGGTCCGATTGTGCCTGGGCTACACCGAGCCCGAGGGCGGTTCCGATGTCGCGACGTGCAAGACCCGCGCCGTCCGCGACGGGGATCAGTGGATCATCAACGGCGCCAAGATGTTCACCACCGGCGCGCACAACTGCCAATACGTCTTCCTGATCACCAATACCGATCCCGAGGCGCGAAAACACAAGAGCCTCACCATGTTCCTGGTCCCGCTGGGCACCCCGGGCATCGAGATCCAGGGCATCCGGACGGTGGACGGCGATCGCACCAATATCGTCTACTACAGCGACGTCCGGATCGACGACAAATATCGGCTCGGCGAGGTGAACGGCGGCTGGCGCGTGCTCATGGAGCCGCTCAGTGTCGAGCACGGCGTGGTCGACGTCGCCGCGGACGGCCTGCAGGACGTGTCGGTGCTGGTGCATCAGGGCTTGGTGATGGCGACGTCGGCCGACAAGGTGGCGGCGATAACCGCGCGGCCTGGTCCGGACGGTCGTCGGCTGCTCGACGACGGGTCGGTCGCGTATCGACTCGGCCGCAGCATCGCCCGGCTGGAGGCCGCGCTGTCGGCGCCGGATATGTTCGGCCGGGTCGCGATCGCACAGGCCATGCGTGACATCGCCCCGGATCTGATGGACATCCTCGGGTCCGCCTCGGCGTTGCCGATCGACACCGAGGGCGCCATCGATGACGGCGGCGCCGAATACATCTACCGCTGGGCGCCGCTGTGCGGAATCTACGGCGGCACCCTCGAGGTCTTCCGCAATCTGATCGCGCAGCACGTGCTCGGTCTCGGACGGCCCAACTATGCCGCGCCGGTGCAGGCGAAGGCGAGCTGAAGGGGGAGCGCGGCACTCGACAAGGACACCGGCGCAATGAAATACGTGCTCGAATACCCGAGCGAACTGCCGACCGCCTCGGATGCGTTCCTGCGACCGGAGGTGATTCGCTCGGTCGTCACGGCGGCCGAGGAGTCCGGATTCTCGGCGGTGGCATTGAGCGAACATCCGGCCCCGTCGCTGAAATGGCGGCGCAACGGCGGCCACAACACCCTCGACCCGATCGCCGCGCTGAGTTTCATGGCGGGCGTCACCACGCGAATTCGGTTGCTGACCAACCTCTATGTCCTTCCGTTCCGCAACCCCTATCTGTCCGCGAAGGCGCTCGGCAGTCTGGATATCGTCTCGGGTGGGCGGTTGATCGCCGGTGTGGGTGCGGGCTATCTGCGGGCGGAGTTCGCCGCCGTCGGCGTGCGCCACGAACGCCGCGCCGAACTACTCGACGAGGCTTTGGGCGCGCTGCGGCGGATTTGGACCGAACCCGAAAAGCCGGTTGAGGGCCGAGATTTCGCGGCACCGGGGCCTTTGTGGCTGCAGGCCCCGGCACAACGACCGCATCCGCCGATCTGGATCGGCGGCAATGGACCGGCGGCCCTGCGGCGGGTGGTCCAGCACGGCGATGGGTGGATGCCGATCATCGCGGGTGCGGATATGGCCGCCGCGATGCGCACCAAGGCCATCGAGAATCCCGACCAGTTCGGTGACGCCGTCACCGCACTGCGTCGGCGGCTTGCCGCCGCCGACCGTGACCCGGACTCGGTCGATGTTCAGGTGGTGTGCCCGCATCTGGATTTCGCCGCCGCGGGCACGGTGCGCACGGCGCGGGCCTACCTCGACGATCTCGAAAAGCGCGGTGCCGGTTGGGCGGTGGTGCACGTCGACGGTTCGAGTCCCGAAGCGGCGGTGAATTTCGTGCGGACGTTCGGGAAGGTCGTCATCGGCGAACGATGACCGCAGGGGGTCGCGAGACCCATGCCATATATATTACTGTAATGCTATCAGTATCGGCGGTTTCCGCCTGGCACGACTGGAGGTGTCACGTGAAGGTCCCCTTCACCTGGAAGGTCACCGGGTGGTTCATGGTGGGGTGGTCGGCCGAATTCCCGCAAGGTGAGGTTCGCCCGCTCCGATACTTCGGCGAGGATCTCGTCGCCTACCGTGACGAATCCGGTGAACTGCACATATTGACCGGGCACTGCCGCCATCTCGGTGCGCATATCGGCTACGGGGGCAAAGTGGTCGGCGACTGTGTCGAATGCCCGTTCCACGGCTGGCGCTGGGGCCCGGACGGCACCAATCGCCGCATTCCCGGCGAGGACCGGACCAACCGCGGTCTGCGATTGCGGGTCTATCCGGTCAACGAGCAGAACGGCTGCGTGTTCATGTGGCATCAGCCCGACGGCAAGGAACCGCAGTGGGAGATGCCCGATATCCTGCGGCTGTTCCCGGAACTCGAGACCGACCCGGACAACTTCTACCGGCCGTATCCGGAGTTTTCCCGCAAGACCGAACGCGAGCCGGTGCATCCCCAGGTCGTGCTGGAGAACGGTCCGGACAGTCTGCATTTCGAGTATGTGCACGGTGCCACCGTCACCCCGCGGATGCTGGACTACAGCGTTGTCGACCACACCTGGAACTTCCTCACCGGCTGGCCGGACGCGCGCAGTGACGATCCGGACAAGATGGCTTTGAAGATCCACGCGCAGATGTTCGGTCTGGGTGGCTCCATCAGCGCGTTCGACGGATCGTCCAAGCACCGGCTGATTTTCGCCACGACGCCGGTCGACGATGAATGCTCGGATCTGTTCTATTCGATCTGGTGGCCGCGCAATCCGGGTGAGGATTCCGACGTTCCGCCGCCGGAGGTTCGCGAACGCGTCGAGAAGCAGTTCCTGGTCACCGTGTGGGAAGACCTGAGCATCTGGCGGCATCAGAAGTACGTCGAGCGCCCGCCGCTTTCCCCCAAGGACGCGAAACCGTATCTGTCGCTTCGCAAGTGGGCCACCCAGTTCTACGATGTTCCGCCGGTCGGCACCGCGTGAGCCGGCTCGCGCTGCCGGATCTGGTCGCACCTGAGCACACGGCCATCCTCACCCAGGAGTGCCAGGGTGCGGTCGTCGGGCCCGAGGCCGGTCTGCCCGCCCTCGCAGACGAGGCGCGTCGCGAGGCACTGCCCAATATCGGCAAGCTGCTGCCCGCGGCGCGCGCGGCCGGAGTTCGGGTGGTGCACTGCCTGGTATCGCGGCGGGCCGACGGCCAAGGAGCCAATCACAATGCCAAACTCTTCGCCATCGGCCGTCGCGGTGTCGCTGTCATACCCGGCAGTGCCGGTGCGGCGCTGCTGCCCGAACTCGGGCCGGAACCGAGCGACCTGGTGCTCACGCGGGGACACGGACTCGGTCCCATGGGCGGCACCGATCTGGATGCGGTGCTCCGCAATCTGGGTGTCTCGACCATCGTCGCGGTCGGAGTGTCACTCAATGTGGCCATCCCGAACCTGGTCATGGACGCGGTGAATGCCGCCTATCGCGTTGTGCTGCCCCGCGACGCCGTCGCGGGAGTGCCGCGCGAGTACGGGAACGCCGTCATCGAGAACACGCTGTCCCTCCTCGCGACCGTGACCACGACCGAGGACCTTCTGCAAGCCTGGGGCGCAACAACCCGGGTCGACATCGCGAACAACGGCGAAATTCGAACCGACCAAAGCAAGGCCGACACCCCGGGCACAGCCTGCCCGCGCAGCGGCGACACGTCGCCGACAACTTCGCCTCCCCCGCCCTTCCCCGCAAGGTCGACTCTGTCGTGACCGCCGAACAGTGGTGCCCAGCCGAGGGTGATGTACACCTGCGGATCTGGTTGTCCGACGGGTTCTTCGACTATGTGGCCAGCGCGAGGGCGGTACGGAATTTGATCCACGATTGGAACCGAAGAAATTGGTACACAATCGAATTGGTCCGCGATATCACCGACGACGTTCGGCAGCTGCCGCGCCTGCCGGGCGAACGATTATTCCTCGGGCCGTGACCGGCAGCGCTCCGCGCGGCTGCGTACTACTGATGCCGGCCTGATCGCCGCATGGCTGGGTTCGACGTACCGGAGTGCCCGGGGTCGCATCCATCACAATCGTCACCCTGTTCGTGGCTCTGCTGTCCACCACGTACCTCGCCAGAAGATCAGGTGGTGACGATTGTTGCCCCTGCGGTGCCCGGGGCGCCGTAGAGCAGCGCGAAACCGGCATTGGGAGCACCGGCTATCTGACGGTCTCCCGCGGTCCCGCGCAGTTGCAGGACGAGTTCGTGCAGCTGGCGCATTCCCGAGGCGCCGATGGGCTCGCCGTTCGCGATGAGTCCGCCGTCGGTGTTCACCGGCATCGCACCGGAGATCTCGGTGACACCGTCGGCGACCAGCTTCTCCTGGTCTCCGTCGGCGCAGAATCCGGCCTCGGCCATGTGGATGACCTCGGCTGCGGCATCGGTGTCCTGGAGCTGGAGGACGTCGATGTCCTTCGGTGAGATGCCCGCGGACTCGAACGCCGCGCGTGATGCGTAGACCGAGGGGGACACGTCTTCCTGCACCGGTGCGTAGGTCGTATTGACCTCGTACGCACCGTATTTGCGCGTGCGCACCTCGACAGCGCGCACGTATATCGGCTTGCTGGTGTAGCGGTGGGCGATGTCGGCTCGGCACATGATCACGGCGGCGGCACCTTCGTCCGGCGCGCAGAACATGTAGTGGGTCAGCGGGTAGTTGAGCATCGGCGCGGCCAAGATGTCGGCCTCGGAGACCGCCTTGCGGCGGAACGCGTTCGGATTCGATACGCCGTTGCGGTAGTTCTTGGCGGCGACCTTGGCGAGGGTCTGCGCGGAGATCCCGTGATCGTGCAGGTAGCGGTTGGCTTTCATCCCGAAGAACTTCGTGGTGAGGTATTGGCCGTTCTCGCCGTACCACTTGGGCATGCCGACGAGGGTGGGGTCGACGGTGAACGCGCCGCGTGGATGTTTGTCCATGCCGATCGCGATGCCGATGTCGTATTTGCCGAGTCGGATTGCGTCGGCGCAGGCTTCGGTGGCACTGGCCGAGGTGGCGCAGGCGTTGAAGACATTGGTGAAGGGGATCCCGGTCAGTCCCATCAGGCCCACGATCGCGTCGGGATTGGCGACCTCCCAACTGCCGCCGACGGCGAATTGGATGTCTCGCCATTCCAATCCCGCGTCGGCGAGCGCGGCGCGAATGGCGTCCGTCCCCATCTGCATCGCCGTCTTGCCTTCGAAGCGGCCGAATGGATGCATACCCACACCGATGATCGCTACATCGTTGGTCATGTGAAAAATCCTGTCCCTCAGGCTGGTTGGAAGGCGAAGGTCAGCACATCGTTGCCTTCGGGGTCGGTACCGAGCGGCACGGCTGTCAGCGCTACTTCCATTCCGAATTCCAACTTGTCCGGGTCGTTTTCGGTGAGCCGAGCTTCGACTCGGATGACATCGCCGAGCTGCACCAGACCGACACCGAAGGGAACGAAGGTTTTCGCCGTCTCGTCGCCGAGGTAGGGGGCTCCCGGGAGGAACCCCTGGGTGGTCCAGGCCACCAGGGTTCCGTTGCGCGGTAGTGTGATCGATTCGATCGACTGCCGACTGCATCGCGGGCACAGGTCCTGGATGGGGAAGACGGTCGCACCGCACTCGCCACACGACCCGCCGACGAGCCGGAACTCTTCGTCCGGCCAGTTGGAGATCTCAGGGGCAATCATTCTGCGCATATTCGTTCCTCCAGCTTGCAGATACTTATACAGTAAGCCATACCGGAAGTGCTTTCACAATCATCGGATCGCGAGGTCGAGCTGTCTCCCGGCGATGCTTGCGGTGGTTTCTGGAGAGCATTACGGTATTCATTTCGATGCTATTGGTGAACGGTGGTGGATGATGTCGAAAGTGCCTGCTGGATTCGAGGACCTGCTGCGGCGTCCGATCGTCGGCGTGCTCGCGACCGTGACCCCACACGGATCCCCGGACCAGACGCCTATGCGGTTCACCTGGGACGGCGCACACCTACGCATGAGCCATACGATTCCGCGGCGGAAGTTCACGAGCCTGCAGGCCAACCCCAACTATTCCTTCCTCATCACCGACCCGGACGCCCCTTCCCGGGTCTTGGAGGCGCAAGGATGGCTGGTCACCGTGAAAGGGGATGCGGACGGCTCGTTCTATTCGACGTTGAACGAGTTGTACGGCGAACCCGAGAAGGGCCTGCCCGCCGACGTGAACGACCGGGTCGTGCTGCTTCTCGACGCAACCAGGTTCATCGCCAAATAGCCAAGGAGACACGACATGACGCAGCCGATGGACGCCCCGATCTTCGATGCCGACTCCCACATGTACGAGACCGTCGAAGCTCTCACCCGATACCTGCCCGAGCAGTACCGGCAGGCCGTCCAGTATGTCCAGATCGGACGGCACACCCGGATCGCCATCAACGGCCGGATCACGGACTTCATCCCGAACCCGACCTTCGATCGTGTCGCCGCGCCGGGCGCACACGAGAAGTTCTTCGCCGGTGCGAACACCGAAGGCCTCACCCTGCGCGAAATGCAGGGCGCCGCGATCGAAGCACCCGCCGCCACCCGCAATCCGGACGACCGGATCATCGAACTCGACCGCCAGGGTGTCCGCGAAACGCTCAACTATCCGACACTGGCGAGCCTCGTCGAGCACTCGGCGGCCGATGATCCCGAGCTGGCCCTGGCCATCATCCACGCGCTCAATCAATGGATGCTGGAGCACTGGACCTTCGCCTACCAAGACCGGATCTTCAGCACGCCGATCATTAACTGTGCCGAGGTCGACGGCGCCCGGCGCGAACTCGAATACCTCCTCGACAACGGGGCGAAGGTGGTCCTGATCAAGCCGGCGCCGGTAAAGGGCCTGCACGGATGGCGCTCCCCCGCACTGCCGGAGTTCGATCCGTTCTGGCGTGACGTGCAGAACGCCGGCCTGCCGATCGTGCTGCATGCCAGCCAGCCGCCGCTGGATGAGTACATCAACAAGTGGGAACCACCGGCCACCAAGAACTTCATGGCCATGAGTTCATTCCGGTGGCTGGCGCTCGGGCATCGGGAGATCTCTGACATGATCGGCAGCCTGATCTGCCATGGCACGCTCACCCGATTCCCCGAGCTACGCATCGCCAGTGTGGAGAACGGCAGTTCGTGGATTCATCCCCTCTTCCACGATTTGGCGGATCTGACCAAGAAGATGCCCCAGAACTTCCCCGAAGATCCGCTGGAGGTTTTCCGGCGCAATATCTGGGTCAGCCCGTTCTGGGAGGGATCGGTCGCCGATGTCGTCGAGACGGTCGGGTGGGACCGAGTGATGTTCGGTTCGGATTACCCGCACCCCGAGGGACTTCCGGAGCCGAAGAGCTACTGGAAATACGCCGAGGGTATGGACGAGCGCCGCACCTGGGACTTCATGGGCGACAACGCGCGCCGATTCATGGGACTGCCTATCGCTAATCCCGATCCCGCCGCGCAGCATCCGCCAGTATTCGAAAGCAGCCGGTGAGCGTGACTCGTCCCCAGCCGTCCATCACACCCGAGAACGAATTCTTCTGGACCTCCGGCGCGGACGGCCGCCTGCGCATCCGGGAATGTCTGTCCTGTGCCGCGTTGATCCATCCGCCGCAACCGGTCTGCCGCTACTGTCGGGGCGACCGGATAGGCGTGCGGGCGGTGAGCGGTTTCGCCACCCTCATCGGTTTCACCGTGAACCACCGCTTCCAGGTGCCCGGCCTGCCCACCCCGTACGTGGTGGCACAGGTTGCCCTGGAAGAGGATCCGCGCGTGCGGCTGACCACCAATGCGGTGGGATGTGCGGCGGGGCAGCTGACTCTCGGTATGCGCATGCAGGTGGAGTTCGAGCAGCTCGGCAACGTGTGGCTGCCACTGTTCCGCCCGGCGGATGAGCAGAAGCCGTTGGCTCCCTTGCCAATCGACGACATCGAGCCTGCCGCGGTATCGCGCCACGTGCGGCCGATGGCGTCACCGGAGAAGTTCGAGGACAAGGTCGCGCTCACCGGGATCGGGATGTCGGAGCTCGGGCGGCGGTTGATGGCCGATCCGCTGTCGCTGACGGTGCACGCCTGCCGGGCGGCGGTCGAGGACGCGGGCCTGCGCCTGGAGGATATCGACGGGCTCTCGACCTATCCGGGATCCGGTGGCTTCGGCCCATTCGGCGAGGGTGGTGTCACCGCCCTCGAATCGGCCCTGGGTATCCGCCCGACCTGGTACAATGGCGGCGCCGAGACCTTCGGGCCCGGTGGTTCGGTCATCGCCGCGATGCTGGCGGTGGCCAGCGGGCTCGCCCGGCACGTGCTGTGTTTCCGCACCGTATGGGAGTCGACCTACGGTGAATTGGTTCGCGCCGGGCGTATTTCGCCTTCCGGCGGGATTGCCGACGGCTGGCTCGTGCCGTTCGGCGCGGTATCGGCGGCGCATCTGCTGGCGCAGACCGCGCAGCGCCACTTCCACCGGTACGGCACCGATCGCGAGTCCCTCGGCTGGATCGCACTCAACCAACGAGCCAATGCCGCATTGGATCCCACCGCGATCTACCGCGATCCGCTCACCATGGACGACTACCTCGCGGCGCGTCCCATCACCACCCCCTTCGGGCTCTACGACTGCGATGTGCCGTGCGACGGTGCGGTCGCGGTGATCGTCTCCGCCCGGGAAACCGCCGGGGATCTGGCGCAGCCGCCGGTCCTGGTGGAGGCTGTCGGAACCCAGATCATCGAACGGCTGGAATGGGATCAGAGCACCCTCACCCATGAGCCGCAGGTGCTGGGCCAGGCCGCGCACATGTGGACGCGCACCGACCTGAGGCCCGCCGACGTCGATGTGGCCGAACTCTACGACGGATTCACCTTCAACTGTCTGTCCTGGATCGAGGCGCTCGGCTTCTGCGGTATCGGAGAGTCGAAAGACTTTCTGGCGCAAGGCAAGAACATCGCCCGTGACGGTGTACTGCCGCTCAATACCCACGGCGGGCAGCTCTCGCACGGCCGCACCCACGGCATGGGCCTGGTCCGCGAGGCCGTCCTCCAACTCCGGAATCAAGCCGGAGTCAGACAGATTCCCGACGCCCGGGTCGGTGTGGTCACCAGCGGTGGGCTGACGCCGAGCGGTGTGCTGCTGCTGCGAGCGGACCGGTGACGGCGGAGGAGGCCGATCTGCTGATCGGCGACGCCAGGGGGCGCGATGGCTTTGGTGAGCGAGATCGATGGGATCGCGATGTCGGCGCTGTGCGCGCAAGGCGACGACTTGCGCGCAGTGGTGGTGGCTGTGCATGGTGGCGCGACCACATCCCGGTATTTCGACTGCCCGGAACGACCGTGGTTGTCGCTCTTGCGAATCGGCACGGTCCTCGGATTCACTGTACTGGCCGTGGACCGGCCCGGCTACGGCGAGTCGGCTGGTCCGGCGCTTCCGGGTGAAAGGTCCGCTGCTGAAGCCGCCACGATCGGACGCCGTGGTCAGTTGGCCGAGCGGATGTGCCGAGGCGGCCCGCAGCAGCCGCGCGGGTTGCCAAGTTTGCCCGAGGCGGAAGACTCGGGGGCCGATCTGATAGCGGCCGCTGAGCCGCTGTACGGTCCCTTCCGCGACCAGCTGGTCGAGCAGCCGGTAGGCCGTTGCCTTGGGTAGTCCCGCGGCCGATGGTCGACAGTCTTTTTGCTGATGTGTCATATTTTCAGGCGCCAGTGGACGATTCGTACCGGTACGGGATTCTGAGTTTCCGGTCGAATGACGGCACGTTCGGTGATCCGAACTTCGCGGCGAACTATGAATGGGCTTGCCGGGCAGTGGATTCGGGTCGTTTGTCGTGTTTCGTCGTGTACTTCTACTGGCGGCCGAACTGGCTCGATACGGTGTGCACGCACCGGGAGATGATCGAGCAGACCGGT
>NZ_BDBY01000134.1 GCF_001613225.1 Nocardia pseudovaccinii NBRC 100343 | reverse complement strand
GCCGACGAACAGTTGCAGTCCGAAGTCGAAACGCGCTGTCGCGTCCGGGGTTTCGTTGAGCGGTGAGGCGTCGTCGGTGAGCGCACCGGCCGAATCCATCTGCATTCTGGACTGTTCGTCCACGGTTTGTCCGAGCACGTAGTACAGCAGCGTGTACGCCGCGAGTTCCGCTTCCGGCCGTGGCATCCCGCCCCGGATCGCGGCGCCGACGAGCCGTTCCCGGCCCTTGCTCGTGGTGAGCCGGGAGGCATAGGTCGCCGAGACCAATTCGGCGCCGTCGCGATAGGCGAGCAGGCAACCGCGCAATCGGTGTGCCAATTCGGTGATCTGGCCCGACCAGTCCTCGGCCTCGATCGGATCCTCCATCGGGGCCAGAATCCGGTCGGCGACCGCGCCGAGCAGCGCCTGCTTATTGGGGAAGTGCCAGTACAGCGCACCGGGCTGGACCTGGAGTGAACCGGCGAGCCTGCGCATGGTCAGGTCGGCGAGACCGTACTGGTCGAGAATGGCGATGGCGCCGTCGACCACGTCCGCGCGGTGCAGCTGCACGCTGTTTCCTTCCCCGAGGTGCTTTGACTCACTTGTTACCGCTACCCTAGCCTGAACACCGTTCAAGTTGCACGGCCACCTCGGCCGAACGAAGGGATTCGTGCAGTGACCCAGGCACCCGTCCAAACCGACATTCTGGCGACCGCCCGCGAGCAGGTGCTCGAGCGCGGCGAAGGCCTGACGCAGGAGCAGACCCTCGAGGTGCTCCGGCTCGGCGACGACCGGCTGGAGGAACTGCTCGCCCTCGCGCACGACGTGCGCATGAAGTGGTGCGGTCCCGAGGTCGAGGTCGAGGGCATCATCAGCCTCAAGACCGGCGGTTGCCCCGAGGACTGCCACTTCTGCTCGCAGTCGGGCCTGTTCCAGTCGCCGGTGCGCGCCGCCTGGCTCGATATCCCCAGCCTGGTCGAAGCCGCCAAGCAGACCGCCAAGACCGGTGCCACCGAGTTCTGCATCGTCGCGGCCGTGCGCGGTCCGGACGAGCGGCTGATGGCGCAGGTCGCGGCCGGTGTCGAGGCCATCCGCAACGAGGTCGACATCCAGGTCGCGTGTTCGCTCGGCATGCTCACCCAGGAGCAGGTCGACCAGCTCGCCGCCATGGGCGTGCACCGCTACAACCACAACCTGGAGACCTCCCGTTCGCACTTCCCGAACGTCGTCACCACGCACACCTGGGAAGAGCGCTGGGACACGCTGCGCATGGTGCGCGCGGCCGGTATGGAGGTCTGCTGCGGCGGCATCCTCGGCATGGGCGAAACCCTGGAGCAGCGTGCGGAATTCGCGGCGAACCTGGCCGAGCTCGAGCCGGACGAGGTACCCCTGAACTTCCTCAACCCGCGTCCCGGCACCCCGTTCGGCGACCTCGAGGTGCTGCCCGCCGCCGACGCACTGCGTGCCGTCGCCGCATTCCGGCTCGCGCTGCCGCGCACCATCCTGCGCTTCGCGGGCGGTCGCGAGATCACCCTCGGCGACCTCGGCGCCAAGCAGGGCATCCTCGGTGGTATCAACGCCGTCATCGTCGGCAACTACCTGACCACCCTCGGTCGGCCCGCCGAAGCGGACCTTGATCTGCTCGGTGAGCTGAAGATGCCGATCAAGGCGCTCAACGAAACACTCTGAATCGGTCACGAAAGAGGCTGGCGCCGTGAGTACTGTCATGGATATGGACGAGCGCTACAACCCGTTCACCGGCAAACGCATCGTGCCGGGGCTCGACGATACGGTCCCGGCCGCCGCGGCACTGGGACTGGAGCCGCCGCGCTTCTGTGAGCAGTGCGGTCGGCGCATGATCGTGCAGGTCAGCCCGGACGGCTGGTGGGCGAAATGCTCGCGGCACGGCGTGCTGGATTCGAAGAATCTGGAACACCGCTAGTGGTGGCCGAATACGGCGACGTCGTCACCGAGCCGACGGGATCGGCCCGGATGACGGGCGTGCGGCGTGAGCTGCGGGCGTCCGCGCTGATCGCGGTCGGGGTGGTGCTGCTCGGCGTGCTCGGCGGTGTGGTGTGGGCCTTCGTGGCACCAACCGAGCAGTATCTGGTGGTCAAGGCGCGCGCAGGCGAGGTACCGGCCAAGGGTGCGGCCCTGACCGGGGAGAGTGTGCACCAGTTCGACGCGCTGGCGATCTTCGTCTGCATCGGCGCGGTGCTGGGTGTGCTGACGGCGATCGGCGCATGGCGTTGGCGTCGCGTGCGCGGACCGCTGCTGCAATTGGGGCTGCTGATCGGTTCCGGCGCAGGCGCTTACGTGATGTCGAAGGTCGGCGAGCAGATAATGCAGTGGCAACATCCGATGCCCTACGACCCCGCGGTCGGCCAGATCGTACGGCTGCCGGTGGACGTCGGCAGTTGGCTGGCGCTGCTCGTGCAACCGCTGCTCGCCTCGCTGATCGTGCTGTTCCTCGCTGCGCTCAGTCCGACAGAGGATCTCGGCACCGGCTTCAGCGGACCCCTCGGCGATTCGCGGCCATACTCCACCGCGGCAAGCGGATTCGCGTCCGTCGACAATGCCGATTCGTATCGTGGCGCTGCGAACGGCGGGCCGGTGCCCTACGGTGTGCCGTATGGCGGCTTCGGACCGCCCGGTTCGGATCGCGCGCGCTGACGTTATCCGAACCGTTGCCCACGCGGCGGCACAGACGCACCAGAACGGCCTAGAATTGTAGGACACGCTGTGCGTTCAGAGAGGAACGGATCGTGGCGTTCGTCGGTAGCGGACCAGTGGTCGAAGAACTCGACGCGAAATTCTGGCGGGTCGTCGAGCCGCTCGTCTATCACGGTGCCACACAGGAATTCGTCATCCCAGCGGGCTTCCGCACCGACTTCGCGTCGGTGCCACGGGCATTGGTCTGGCTGATACCCCGCTACGGCGCCTACACCCGCGCCGCCATCCTGCACGACTATTTGCGGAGCTCGCACGAGGTGAGCACCGCCGACGCGGACGGCCTGTTCCGCCGCTGCCTGCACGAGTTCAACGTATCGGTACCGCGCCGGTGGATGATGTGGGCCGCAGTGCGTTCGGGGAGCGGACTGCGCGGCGCCACTCTCGGTGATATCGCACGCTTTCTGCTCGTCGCGATCCCCTCGATACTGTTCCTGGCGATCCCGGTCGTCGTGGTGCAGGTATTCCTGTGGCTGTTCTGGTTGGTGGAGTTGGTGTTCTGGACTGTGGCACGCATCGGACAGCGCACCGCCGCCCCACCACCACAACCGCAGATGAAGACCGCCTGACCGTCCGGTCCGGAACTCTCTTCCAGCAGCTCAACCTGCGTATTCGCATGTCCTGATCAAGGCTCGCGCTCGCGATCGTCTTAATCTCATTGCACGCCAGGGGGTGTCGCTCCCGCTATCGGAACGTGCAAGAGGACAGATGGAATCACGTCTGCGACCGTCGCCGAGAACCGTTTTCGCACAACAATTCGCCGCGCTGTTCGAGGCCGCGGGCAATCCGACGTTGCGTCGGGTAGCGGTTGTCGCGGAGGCGTGGATGCGGGCACCCGGACAGAAGGGCGGCGCATCGGTTCAGCGCATCAGCAATTGGAAGGCGGGCCGCAAAGTGCCCGCCGAATTCGAATCCTGCCGGGGACGCTGTATTGACGCGTCACGGGCTTGCCGTAAGCCGTTTCTTTGGTGTTCCCTAGAACATGAGAAGCCCGGCACCAAATCCAACGGTGCCGGGCTTTGTTGTGTTCTCAGGGGCGCTCGAATTCGCCACCGTTCACGCCAGCGGTGAAGGCGTCCCACTCACCGGGGGTGAAGACCAGTGCCGGGCCGGTCGGATTCTTGGAGTCGCGCACGCCGACCATGTCCCCATCGAGGAAGGCGACCTCAACGCATTCGCTCCCCCCGGAACTGTGGCTGGACTTGAACCACTTCGCCCCGGTCAGGTCAGTTTTCACGCTCATACTCCCTTGCTATCTCTCTCACTAGGTCTCTGCTCGGGCGATCATCCAGCGTCGCTGCCAGCAGGCTACGGAACGTCTGACGACACCTACGCACGTCGTCCATGCCTTCAAGGTAGACGTCTCCGGTGAAGCTCTCGGCAAACACTATGGTCGGCTCGACCGGCTTGCCCCTGCTGTCCTTGGGAAACGTCATGATGATGAACTGCGACACCACGATGCCGGTGGGAAAGCCTGCACGGAACGGCAAGACTCGCACCTGGACGTTTTCGCGGGTGCTCAGGTCCGCGATGTGGCGCAACTGGGCAGCCATTACGCGCGGCCCGCCGACGATGGTACGCAACACATTCTCATGCAGGATGACCAAGAGTTGCACCGGCTGACGCTGGCGCGTGACGCTGTGCTGCCGCTGTATTCGGAGCGCTACGCGACGTTCCAGTTCGTCATCCGAATCGTTCGGAAAGTACTGCTTATCAAGGGTTCTCGCGTAATCCGCGGTTTGCAGGATGCCAGGCACGATCAGCGGCTGGAAGATCGCCAATTCGCTAGCGCCCCCTTCCAACCCGACGTACGTATTGAACTTCGCTGCGATGACGTCACCATAGCTTCGCCACCACGAACGGGCTGGGGTCTGCTCGGCCAGTTGTTTAGCCGCATCGGCCTTCTCTTGATCGAGGCCGTACACCTCACACAGCCCCAAAACATCACGGACTCTGACCTTTTCGGTCAATCCACGTTCCAGACGGCTCAGCGTGGACTTGTTCCACTCCATGAGCGTGGCGGCCCGTTCCATAGTGAGCCCGGCACCCTCACGCGCATCTTTCAGGTACCGGCCGAGCTGCCTGCGTGGCAAGGTGCTGCCTACTGCCTCTGACTCGTCGTCATCGGTCACGTCTCCCCCTCTCGTTGCATTCCAAGGTATTTGCGTGTTGCAGAGTGCGACGATCATAGATGGCGTTGTACAACGCGACCAGGTGTTTCAGACCAGTTTTCCCAAGTCATTATGTTGGTATGCACCCGCCTCAGCACTTGACACACCCTGGACGCGCACCCAGAACCGGGAAAGGCTCCAGCTATCCGCCGCCGCAGTCTGCTAGGGCACACCGGCAAGCGCACATGGAGCGCGCTGGCTAGTGGCGATCTCTCCGCCCCGGTTCTGGGTGCCTCCAACAGCTTTGGAAGGCCGACCATGGATCACCTTCTCGACCACAACCCGCGCGCCGAGATGACCCGCGAACTCGCGCACCAAGTTATGCAGCAGCACATCGGCTGCCCGATCACGCTGTGCGCGATCAAGTTGCAAGCCAAGACGTTTCTTGTCCACACCAAACGGCTTGTGCCGCAGTCGACTCCGCGCACACGCTTCGGGTTCTGATGATGTCTCCGGATGAGCTGACCCGGCTGGCGGAGGAGTTGCGGAAGCTGCCGCCGCGCGACCCGGAACCCGACGATGTCCCGTCGTCTTGGCTCCAACGCGACGACGGGACATGGTCGGCCGTCTACCCGGACGGAATGGTCGGCGAACCATTCTCATTCGCACAAATGCTCGCTATTCGCGGCGAAGATATAGGCGAAGTCCTCGAATCGCTGACATCTGCTGGGCTGATAGCAGGCGCTCAGATGACTGGCGCGGAGTTATTCGAAGGCCGTCAAGAGTAATCCAGCGGCACCCTCGACGCCCCGATGAATCAATACAGGATCTGCACACATTTCGTGACTCGCCCTATGGGATCACACACTCGCTCACCAGGATTCGCTTCCACATCAGATCACGTACCGCGTTGTTGGTCGGCTGATCACGTGGAATCGGCGGCGGCATCGGCCGAGAGAGTGCCGCCGTCAGTTCCACGTGATCGCTTGTCCAGTAGTGTTTCGCGGGCGGACCGCAGCGGCCGATGATCACGGAATGTGTGCCAGAGTCTCAATACATGCGGTATCCGCTCGCCACAACGGTGCCAGTTGGGCGGAAGTCGGCATTCTGCCCCGCGGGTGCGTTCCTGATGACCGCGAGCGGGCCGGGTGGCATCCGATATGGGATCTGGACCTTCAGCACGCCGTGGACCGCATCTGCGATGTCATCCCGTGGAGTGCCGACTCCGCGGGCGTGGCGGGACCATGCGCCGCAGCTCTCGGTACGCACCGCCGTGCGGGTGAAAAATCGGTGGTGGCGGTGCTGGGGGCGCGGATACCGTTGGCGCACATGGTCGAGCATGGGAAGGAGGTGGCGATGAGCGAGGATGTGCTGACCAGGCATGGGCAGAGGGTGCTGGTTCCGGAGGTGGAGAAGTCGGAGCGGGCGGATCTGGTGGCGTGGCGGCGGCGGGATGCGTTGCGCCGGTCCAGTGCTGCGCAGCCGATTCCCAGTGCGCGGCGGTATCGGCGGAAGGCGAAGCATAAGGGGCGGGAGCGGGATTGATGTCGCGACCCGTGTGACCCCGTTTTCACCTGCGAAGGCATGTGGAGACGGGGTCTTTCTGTTATTGGCGGGAACAGGGATCAGGCGAGCCGATGCCCCTCGGAGTCCGATTCCGGCAGTGCGCATCCGGTGAGCAACCGGTTTGTGACAATGTCGTCGAACAGCCACGAAAGTAGTTCTGCCACAGGGCTTTCACTGTGCACTGGCACGAGCATTCATCCGCTCCGAAACGATGAAAAGGCGACCGGCTTCCGGTCCGGATAACTCGTATCCGACTGTGACCAGCCATATTCGGCGACTCTGCCCAGCATCCCGTACCGGTCGGAGCGATCGCTGCCTACGGTGTGAGTTGTTCGAAGCGCGGAGCTGGATTTCGGTCTCGACTCCGCGAATCACCAGAAGGATTCAGCGATTCGGAGGGGAGAGCAATGCCCTGGATATCGGCGGCAGTGGAGTCGGCATTCCCATGCCTCTGGCCGGTGTGCTTTTTGAGCTCCGGGCACCTGGGGGTGCCCGGCGGGCTGTCCGAGTAGAAGGGGAGTGCCCTGGTCGATGGTGACCAGGGCGCGCTCGGATGCCGTGGCCCCTATGGCAGTGGCCACGGCACAGTCCATTTCGAGCTCGGCGATCGCTTCGGGGGAGCGGTCGCCGAACTGGGCAGGGGCGATCGTGGGGCAGGCGATCGCGGGAGGTCAGGTGGGTGGGCGCAGTGCGGCGAATTCGTCGGTGACTCGGATTTCGGAGTCGGTGAACCGATAGACCGCCGCGGGACGCCCACCCGCCCGGCCGGGGGATGCGGTCGCGCCGGTCGGCGTGATCACCTTGCGGCGGGTGAGAACTCGCTGCAGATTCGTCGTGTCGACCTCGTAACCGAGCGCGGCGCAGTAGATTTCGCGCAGCGTGGACATGGTGAATCGCTCAGGTGCCAGCGCGAAGGCGATATTGGTGTAGGAGAGCTTCGCGGCGAGCCGGGTGCGCGCGTGTTCGACGACCGTGCCGTGATCGAACGACATGCGCGGCAGCTGGGAAACCGGATGCCACGTGGTGTCCGAGGGCAGCTGCGGGTCCGCGGTCAGCGGCACCAGCCCCAGATAGGCCGAGGCGATCCGCCGTGGTGTGGGCACCCGGTCCGGATTGCTGAATACCGACAGCTGCTCCAGATGCGCAAGCTCGCGCACATCGACCTTCTCGGCGAGCTGGCGACGGGCCGAGACATTGAGATCTTCGTCGTCGCGCAGCCGTCCGCCGGGTAGCGACCAGGTGCCCTTCTGCGGGTCGAGTGCCCGCTCCCACAGCAGCACCGCGAGTTCGGTCCGCTGACCGGGCGGACATGGCCGAATCAGCTCATCTGTCATGCGCGCAGGGCTGCTACCTGCGGTGATGTCGTCGGGGAAGCGCCGAACCTGGAACACCGCGGTGAGTGTTTCGTGGATGGTGCTACTATGGGCCACGTTTTCGATTATAAGTCGAAAACCTGGTTTGGTGCGAATCGGCTGGCATGTGAAAAGGCACAAGGGCCGAGCGCACGAGGAGAGGAGCCATCATGGCGACGACGGGTGTGAAGCTGGCGCCCCCGCTGATGGGACAGGTAGTCGACGGTCCGACCGGATTCTCCGGTGTCGAGGCCACACCGGAGTGGGCGGCCGAGGTCAAGCGCCTCGCCAGGGAGCGCAACGCGACGATTCTCGCGCACAACTACCAGTTGCCCGAGATCCAGGATGTGGCCGACCATGTCGGTGACTCGCTGGCGCTGTCCCGCATCGCGGCCGAGGCGCCCGAGGACACCATCGTGTTCTGCGGTGTGCACTTCATGGCCGAGACGGCCAAGATCCTCAGCCCCGAGAAGACCGTGCTCATTCCGGACCAGCGGGCGGGCTGTTCCCTGGCCGATTCCATCACCGCCGACGAATTGCGGGCCTGGAAGGCCGAATTCCCGAATGCGGTGGTCGTCTCGTATGTGAACACCACGGCCGCGGTGAAGGCGCTCACCGATATCTGCTGCACCTCCTCGAATGCTGTCGATGTGGTCGCATCCATCGATCCCGGCCGCGAGGTGCTGTTCCTGCCGGATCAGTTCCTCGGCGCGCACGTCAAGCGGGTGACCGGCCGCGAGAATATGCACATCTGGGCGGGCGAATGCCACGTACACGCCGGGATCAACGGCGACGAGCTGACCGAGCAGGCCCGCACCCACCCGGATTCCGAACTGTTCGTGCACCCCGAATGCGGTTGTGCCACTTCGGCGTTGTACCTCGCGGGCGAGGGCTCGTTCCCGGCCGACCGGGTGCACATTCTGTCGACCGGCGGGATGATCGACGCCGCAAAGGCCGCGAAGTCGAATCAGGTCCTGGTGGCCACCGAGGTCGGCATGCTGCACCAGCTGCGCAAGGCCGCCCCCGGCATCGACTTCCAGGCCGTGAACGATCGCGCGTCCTGCAAGTACATGAAGATGATCACCCCGGCGGCGCTGCTGCGCTCGCTCGTGGAGAACACCGACGAGGTGCACGTCGACCTGGAAACCGCCGCGCTGGCCCGCAATTCGGTGCAGCGCATGATCGAAATCGGCAACCCGGGCGGTGGCGAATGAACGGCCGCGAACGGAGCGCGACTTGCGCGCTCGTCCGGAGTGGCGGTGCGGAATGATCGCCGGGGTGGTCGGTAGCGATATCGCTGCCGACCAGGTCGAGATGGGGCGAGGCGCATGAGCGAGCGAACAATCGACACAGCCGCCATGGCGGTCATGACGGAGCCGAGCGCGAGCGAGGCGCAGGCATGAGCTCCGCGCCGCGGATCGACTGGGAGGCCGCCGCCGATCTGGTCGTGATCGGCGGGGGCGTCGCCGGGTTGACCGCGGCACGAACGGCATCGCTGCGCGGGTTGCGGGTGCTCATCCTCAGCAAGGGCGGCCCGACGGATACCGCAACCCAGTACGCCCAAGGTGGCATTGCCGTCGTCGCGCCGCATGAGGATTCGGTGGAATCGCACATGCGCGACACAGTAGAGGCGGGTGCCGGACTGTGTGACGAGACGGCGGTGCGGTCGATTGTCGAAGGCGGTCAGGCCGCCGTCGCCGCACTGACCGATCTGGGTGCGGTCTTCGATCTCGCTCGGGACGGCCAGATCTCGCGCACCCGCGAGGGCGGTCATAGCACGCGACGGATCATCCACGCCGGAGGTGACGCCACCGGTGCCGAGGTGCAGCGCGCGTTGAACGCGGCCGGGCTGCCGGTCCTGTTCGGTGCCGCGGCACTCGAAGTCGTCACCGGGCGGACCGGTGTGCAGGGTGTGATCGCGGTGTCGGAGAACGGATTCGGGGTCGTGCACGCACCGGCGGTGCTGCTGGCCACGGGCGGCCTCGGTCAGCTGTACGCGCTGAGTACGAATCCGCCGGGCGCGACCGCCGACGGCATCGCGCTGGCGCTCTGGGCTGGCGCGACGGTGGCCGATCTCGAATTCGTGCAGTTCCATCCGACGGTGCTCTACACCCCCGGCGGACTCGGCAGACGCCCGTTGATCAGCGAGGCGGTCCGCGGCGAAGGCGCGATACTCGTCGATTCCGAAGGGAATTCGGTGACCGCGGGTGTGCACCCACGCGGTGATCTGGCACCGCGCGATGTGGTGTCGCGTGCGATCGCCGCACGGATGCGCGCCCTCGGCACCGATCACGTTTATCTCGACGCCCGAGCGATCGGCAGCTTCCCGCAACGGTTCCCGACGATCACCGCATCCTGCCTGGCCGCCGGGATCGACCCGCATGCCGATCTCATTCCGGTCGCACCTGCCGCGCACTATCAATGCGGCGGGGTCGTGACCGACACCCACGGCCGGACCGCGGTTCCCGGTCTGTATGCCGCGGGTGAGGTGGCGCGTACCGGACTGCACGGTGCCAACCGCCTGGCCTCGAACAGTCTGCTCGAGGGGCTTGTGGTCGGTGAACGGGCCGGGGTGGCCGCCGCCGAACGTCTCGGCGAGGAAGCGCACGTGACGGATGTGTCCTTCCACACCATTCCGCGCGCCGCCCGAGCCTTGGTGCAGCAGTCGATGACCTCGCATGCCTCTGTGGTTCGCGATGCCGCCGGGCTGGCCGAGGCTGCCGTTCGGTTGCGAGATGCGGTGTCGCACAGTGCGGCGAGTCGCTTGCGTGCCGAGTTGGCCACTGCCAAACAGCGATTGACGGGTGCGGCGATCGAGCTCTCGGCGCTGAACAGCAGCGGTGCGGTGAGCACCGGTGCGGCGTCGCACGACACCGAAGACCTCAACGGTGCGGCTGCGGCACAACGCATCACCGCGTTCGAAGACGCGGCCCTCACCCTCACCGCCCAGGTGCTCCTGCTCTCCGCGGCAGCCCGCGCCGAAAGCCGCGGCTCGCACACCCGCTCCGACCACCCGACCCCCGACGATCACCAACGCCGCAGTCGCGCGGTACGTCTTGGCCCCGAAGGCCATCCGGTCCCGGCCCCCGACGGCCTCGACCTCGCCGACTGGACCCAAGACGCCATCCCCAGCGCGTCATGAGCCCCGATCTGGCTGGTGTGGCAAAGCCCGACAAGAGGTCACCGTTTCGGCGGGCGGCGGAACGAAGTGCAAGCGGCACGATCACCCGGCGATTCGAGAATCGCTCGCGAGCGACGCGGGCAGTACGACGAGGAGTGCACTGATGGGACTGGATACCGGCCTGGATCGTGACGAGGTGCTGGCTCTGATTCGCACCGCACTGGATGAGGATCTGCGCTACGGCCCCGATATCACCACGGCGGCAACGGTTCCCGCCGATGCTGCGGTGAAGGCGTCGGTGGTTTCGCGCCAGCCGGGCACGGTGGCGGGGCTCGATATCGGCCTGCTCGTGCTCGACGAGGTGATCGGTGCGGGCAACTACGAAATCACCGACCGGGTCGCCGACGGCACCCGGGTCGAGCCGGGCCGGTCGGTGCTGGGGCTGGTCGCGCCGACCCGCGGCCTGCTCACCGCCGAACGCACCATGCTCAACCTGGTCTGCCACCTGTCCGGCATCGCGACCGCCACCGCCGCCTGGGTCGACGAGGTCGCGGGCACCGACTGCCGCATCCGCGACAGCCGCAAAACCCTGCCCGGCCTGCGTGCCCTGCAGAAATACGCGGTCCGCGTCGGCGGTGGCGTCAACCACCGCATGGGCCTCGGCGATGCCGCCCTGATCAAGGATAATCACGTGGTAGCCGCGGGTTCGGTGGTCGCCGCCCTCCGCGCGGTGCGCGAGCTCGCCCCCGATATCGCCTGCGAGGTCGAAGTGGACAGCCTCGAACAACTGGACGCCGTCCTGGCCGAAAACGTCGAACTGGTCCTGCTCGACAACTTCCCCCTCTGGCAAACCCAAGCCGCCGTCCAACGGCGCAACGCCCAGGCCCCCACCACCAAACTCGAATCCTCCGGCGGTCTGACCCTCACCGACGCTGCCGACTACGCCCGCACCGGCGTCGACTACCTGGCCGTCGGCGCACTGACCCACTCGGTGCGCGTCCTCGACCTCGGCTTGGACATGTAACCGTCAGACGGTGAGTTCGCGTTCCAACGGCGTGCGGAAGCGAGGAATGGCGCGAACTTCGCCGTACCAGGCGGTGATGCGGGCGGCTTCGGCTTCGATGCGAGATTCCGCTTCGGAGCCGATGTCTTCCAGCAGGCGGTAGACGATTTCGCCGTCTTTGCGCTGGGCCCAGCCGCCGACTATGCGCCCGTTCCACCAGATGGTGGGACCGACGTTTCCGTTGCGGTCGAAGAGATTTGAAGCGTGAGGGCCGAGGTACCAGTCGCGAGACTGCCAGCCCATGGGGGTCGGGTCGAGTGCGGGGAGCAGGGCAGCCCAGGGTTCGGACTCGGGGGTCGGGTCCTGGTCGTCGGCGAGTAGCAGACCGGTGGTGCCGTCGAGATCGACCTCCACCACATCGAGTTGGCCGAGGGCCTTGCGAACCTCCGCGAGTGTCCAGCCGGTCCACCACTTGATATCGGTGATCGGCGCGGGCCCGAAGGCATAGAGCCACTGCCGGACGAGTTCGGCGCGTGCCGCATCGGCGGGCATGGCCGCAACACCCTGCGGCAGCCAGGTTTCTATCGGCGCCCAGGTGTATTGGCTGCTCGTCCAACTCCCGTTCGGCCGACCGCGCACGATGCGCCCCTCGACACCGAGGATCACGAGCACCCAGGTGGTAATGCTGGTGGGGCGCGAATATGCCTTGTCCGGAGCGGGATTCACCTGCGTGCGCAGGCGGGGCACGTCCTTGCTCAGCTGCGCGCCGGTCGCCGCCCCGCGCGCCAAGAGCGCTTTGTGCGTTTCGTCTTCGACATCGGCCAGCCACGCGCGCACATCCCCGTCGACCACACCGGCCTGCTCGATGAACCTGCCGTAGGTGCGACGTTGCTTCTCCGCCAACGCATCCGCGCACGACGCCTGCAATACCGGCAACAACTCGACCGGTGCGATGAACATCGTGCGCCGCATCGCCAGCAGGCGCAGCAGCGTCCGATCGTCGTACAGCGCCTTCTCGACATGTGCGGGCTCAGCGGTGAGACTGCGCGCGCCCACTGACAGGTACACGGTCGCTGGATCGGTCGCATGCAGGACGACGAGGGATCGGACGATATCGGCAACGTCATCGGTGCGACACGCTGGTGTCAGCCGATGCCGCTGTGCCAGCCGGGCCCGCCGCTCCGCCGCATCAATCGAACGCATATGCGAATACTAGCGGTCAGATGCCGAACTGCTGCGGATCCACCCCCAGCGCCTGGCAGGCCTCCCGTACCGCCGCGATCTCGTTCTGATCGAAATTCCCGTCCGCATTGCCGATCATGATGCCGATCTGGACGACCGCATGCGCCTCGGTCGGCTTCCCCGCCGCCTTGCCGATCTGCTGCAGCACATGTGCCCGCCCGAATGCCGGATCGCCGACCAGCCGATTGCAGTTGTCCTCGAACAGGTCACGCAATTCATCGGTCGGGAAGTTCTGCAGCACCGGATCGGAGCCGATGAGTCCGGCCACCCGCATGCGCTCGGCGGGATCGATGGTGCCGTCGGCCGCCGCGACGAGTGCGCACATGCCCATGCTCGCGTCCCGGAACGAACCGCCGCGCAGCTCGTTCTTCTTGGCCAGCAACTGCGCTCGCCACTGCGGGGCCTTGTCCATCAGATCCATCAGGCGACCGATATTGGTCGCATTGCTGATGAGACGGTTCAAGAAGGCCATGGAAACTCCCCGGAACGAGGTTCGGACGACAGACGGGCCCGAACTCTGGATCGACATCGCGCACGGTAGCAGAACCCACCGGGACACGCCTGCCCCCGAAACACCGCCGAATTACGTCGGCTGCCAGGCGCGCACCAGATCGAGCAACCCCGGAAAACGGGCGTCCAGATCTTCGACCCGCACCCGGCTGCGGCGCTCCAGTCCGTACTGCCGCTGCCGGGTGACACCGGCCTCGCGCAGCACCCGGAAATGGTGCGTCAGTGTCGATTTCGGCCGATCGATATCGAACCAGCCGCACGAGCGATCGGCCTCGGGGGATTCGAGCAGCAGTTTCCGCACCATGCTCAGCCGCAGTGGATCGCTGAGCACGCCGAGCACATCCTCCAGCCGCAGTTCGGCACGTTGCGGCTCGGGCAGCGTGGTCGCGACGGTGTCGGTCGATGGCATCGGCTCTCCTGCGAATCGCGAATTTCTTAGTTCGACTTATATCGTACTAGGTGTTAAGTTCGATCTCCGTCGTACCGGTACGAGAATTTTCGAACTAGGAGGTTGAGGTGGCGACACTAACGGCGAAATCGGAAGCCGAGGTACGGCGCGACGGCGCGGTGTGGCTGGCGGCGTGGCCCGTGCTCGCGGTCTTCGTGCTCTCGAATGCGCCGACCCCGCTGTATGTCGTGTGGCAGCACCGGATCGGCTTCTCCTCGGGCACGTTGACCGCTGTATTCGCCTGCTACATCGTCGGTTTGCTAGGTGCGCTGCTGGTCGCGGGTGTTGTCTCGGACCGCATCGGCCGCAGGCCCGTGCTGCTGCCCGCGGTGCTTCTCGCGATGCTCGCCTGCGTCCTGTTCGCCACCGCGAATTCGGTCGCGATGCTGGCGATCGCGCGCCTGCTCACCGGACTAGCGGTCGGCGCGGCCGTCTCGGCGGGGATGGCGGCGGTGACCGATATCGGCGGCCCGGAGCGCAAACGCCTTGCCGCACTTGCGGCCTCATCGGCCATGGTGCTCGGCGCGGGCTTCGGTCCGTTGCTGGCGGGTCTGCTGTCACAGCTCGTTCCCGGCCCGACGGTCACTATTTTCGTCGTCGAAATCGTCTTGCTTGCTACGGCTTTCGCGGTCGTCGCACGGCTCGACCTGCCCAAGGGCGCGCGCGGACGTGGCCCATGGATCCGCATCCCCGCGGTCGCACCGGGCGGACGCACAGCCGTGCTGCTCGGCATCGCGGTGTTCGCGCCGGGTATTACCGCGACATCATTCGTGCTCTCACTCGGCCCCTCGCTGCTGTCGAACCTCTTGGGCGCGACCAACCGCGTGCTTGCGGGCGGCCTGGCCTTCGTCATGTTCCTCGGCGCCACCGGCATCCAATTCGCGGTGCGGCGACTGTGTCTGCGCACGATCCTGCTCGGCGGTACAGCGGCCACCCTGCTCAGCATGATCACCCTGCTCGCGGCGCTGCGGCTGTCATCGATCGCGTTCTTCGCCGCCGCCGCGATCCTCGCGGGCATCGGCCAGGGCATGGGCCAGTTCGGCGGTCTCACGGCCATCAGCGCGAGCGTGCCCGCCGATCGGCTCGCCGAGGCCAATGCCGCCCAGAACGTCGGCGGATACCTGCCCGCCGCGGTACTTCCGCTGTCGGCCGGATTTCTCAGTGACGCAATCGGTTTGCCCGCGGGCGCGACCACCTTCGCCGGTATCGTCGGCGCGGCCGCGGTACTCGGCGCGGTTTTCGTCGCGACTCGCTCCGGCACCGCGACCGGACCGCGATAGCCGCATGTCATCATTCCAGCATGAGACACCTACTGCTGACGCTCGGCTGTGCGCTGTTCGCCGCGGTGTCGACGACAAGCCTTGTCGCACCACCCGTTTCGGCCGAGCCGGACTGCGCGGTCCGAGTGGACGTGCGACCGGTGACCCTGACAGTGGACGGCGAGGACGCCACCGGCCGGGTATACGAACCGCATCGCTGCGCGGCGGGTGATCCGACGCCGCGTGATCTGGTCGTCGCGGTCCATGGCCACGACGGCACCTCCGCCGACTACGCCGAATATCTGACCTCGATCGCCCGCCGCACCGCGACCCCCATCCTGTCCATGGACGCCCGCAGCGCGACCAGTGTCTGGCGGACCGGCGACTGGAATCTGTGGGCGGGTTGGCGCGATATCGTCACCGCCACCCAGTGGTACAAGAACGAGCATCCGACGATCGGCCGCACCGTGCTGTGGGGCTGGAGTCAGGGCGGCACCATGAGCGGACTCGCGGTGGCGCACGGTCCGCGGGGACTCTTCGACTACTGGGTCGACAATTACGGCCCCGCGGACGATTTCACCATGTGGCTCGCGTCGGCGGACGTCGATCCCGCACTGCCCGGCCAGATCGAACGCGATGCGGTCGGCTGCGCCCCGACGGTCTGCCCGCAGGCCTATGCCGAACGTTCGCCCGTTCTCCTTGCCGCACGGATGAGCATGAAACGCGCCTTCCTCATCCACGGCACCGGTGACGATGTGGTGCCCTACCCGGCGACCCTGGAAATGCGAGCCGGACTGCTCGCCGCGGGCAAACCCACCTCGATGTACACCATCGTCACCGGTCGCGATCTGAACGGGGCCGTGGTCCCCGGCGATCACAGCGTCGGTCCCGCGTACTTCGAGGGCGGCTGCGTGGTCGAGCGTCTGCTGCTCGGCACCGAACCCGTCGACGGACCCGACCGCGACTATCTGGTCGACGTTGCCCGCGGCATCGAGACCGCGCCCCCGGCCCCGCCGAACGCCAAATGCGCCGCCTAGGGAACACCTGTCGGTGCGGTGTGGTTCATTCGGACAGGACCGGATACAAGGAGAGGTGCAATGAAGCCGAATGACCCCGCTTACCACTGGAGTGGCGCGGAATTGGACCTCGACGCGTACTTGGCCCGCATCGGCTACACCGGCGACCGAACCCCGACGCTGGCCACCCTGCGCGCCCTCGTCCACGCGCACACCACCACGATCCCGTTCGAGAACCTGGAATCCATTCTCGGCCGCCCCGTGCCGCTGGATTTGGAATCCTTGCAGGACAAGATGATCCGGCACCGGCGCGGCGGCTACTGCTACGAGAACGTCGGCCTGTTCGCCGCGGCGCTGGAACGGCTCGGCTTCGGGGTGACCGGTCTCAGCGGCCGGGTCACCATGGGCGTGTCCGAGGGTCTGCGCCCGGCCACCCACGCCCTGCTGCGCGTCACCACCGGCGATGACGATCGCGTCTGGATCTGCGATGTCGGGTTCGGCTCCGGACCGCTCGCACCCTATGAACTGGTCGAGGGCGGTGAATTCAGCCTCGGCGACTGGCGCTTCCGGCTCGAACACACCACCGGCGAACTCGACAGCGATCTGTGGGTGCTGCACCAATTCGGCCGCGACGGCTGGATCGACCGCTACACCTTCACGCTGAACCCGCAGTACCGCATCGATTTCGCGGTCGGCAACCACTTCGTCTCCACCTCGCCGCGCTCACCGTTCACCGCCCGGCCGTTCGTGCAGCGCTTCCTCCCCGACGTCCATCACGTACTGGACAACCTCACCCTCATCACCGAATATCCGAACGGCTCCAGCGAAACCCGCGAACTCGAACTCGCCGAACTTCCGAAAATCCTCACCGAGGTCTTCGACATCGACCTGTCCGAACCCGATGCCAGCGCTCTCGCCCAGGGGCCCTGGCTCGCCTGAAATCCGCACCATGCGGGTTACCGAGGCTCGTTGCGGTCCGGCACTAGAGTCGGCCGGGTGCGTGCTTACCGGAATCTTCTCGTTCTGTTCGCAGCCTCCGCCCTCGCCCTGAGTGGTTGCAGCCCAGGGCGGGCCCAGCCCGACACCGTCGCCGGGCAGTTCGCCGATGCGCTCAGCCGCGACGACATCGCCGCGGCCGCCGCACTCACCGACGACCCGACCACCGCATCGGATGCGCTGGGCAAGCTCTACGACGGACTCGGCAAAGATGTGAAATACGAGGTTCGCAGCGCGGACAAGAACTCCTTCACCCTCGCCGCCACCTGGAAGTTCGGCAAGAACGAGTGGAGCTACACCACCAACGGTTCCGCAGGCGATTCCGGCGACGGCTGGAAGATCAAATGGGATCCCAATACCATCGCACCCGGTCTCGCCCTAGGCCCGCTGAGCTACGCCACCACCTATCCGAAGCCCGCGCGCATTCTGGAGTCATCGGGCGGTGAGTTGATGACCCAGCAGGTGGTCACCCTGGTGAACGTCGCTCCCGGTGCCGATACCGCCGCGCTCGCCGCGGTGCTCGCTCCCGTCGCCGCCGACATCACCGCACAGTCGCTGCAATCGGATCTGGCTGCGGCCCAGGGCAAGTCGATCACCGCGGTCACCCTTCGCGACGCTGATATCGCCCCGATCCAGACGGCGCTGGCCGCAGTCCCTGGCGTCACCCTCGCGCCGCAGACGCGCCTGCTCGCGACCGACAAATCCCTCGCGTCACCGGTGCTGTCCGGCCTCGCCGACCTGTGGCAGAGCTCAGCCGACGCTTCGGCAGGCTGGGCGGTGCGAGCGCAGACCGCCGACGGCACCGAACGCGTCGCCGGTCAGGATCCGAAACCCACGGCGGATATCGTGACCACACTCGACACCGATCTGCTGCGCTACGCGGAGAGCGCGTTGACGCCGATCACCCAGCCCGCCGCGATCGTCGCAATGCAACCCTCCACCGGAAAGGTGCTCGCCGTCGCGCAGAACGCGGCCGCCGACGCGCAGGGACCGATCGCGCTCACCGGCCTGTACCCGCCGGGTTCGACCTTCAAGACCGTCACGGTCTCGGCCGCTCTGCAATCCGGCGCTGTGACACCCGACACCGTGCTGCCGTGCCCGGCCACCGCGAATATCGAGGGCCGCCGCATCCCCAACGACAACAACTTCGACCTCGGCAATGTCCCGCTACACACGGCCTTCGCCCAGTCCTGCAACACCACCATGGGCCAGCTCGCGGCGAACCTCGCACCGAACGGCCTCACCGATGCCGCGGCACAACTCGGCCTCGGCATCGACTTCGTCACACCCGGTCTGACCACCGTCACCGGCAAGGTGCCGACCGCGGACACCCCGGCGCTGCGCGTCGAGTCCGGTATCGGCCAGGGCAAGGTGACGGCCTCACCGTTCGGTATGGCGCTGGTCGCCGCATCCATCGCGCGCGGATCGATGCCCCTGCCGATGGTCGTGAACGGGCAGCCCGGCGTGGCCGATCACATCCCGGCGCCGCTGCCGCCGACCACCGATGAGCAGCTGAAAACCATGATGCGCGAGACCATTACCGGCGGCACCGCCACCGCACTGCGCGATATACCGGGCCTGGTCGGCAAGACCGGCACCGCCGAGTACATCGATGACAAGCACGCCCACGGCTGGTTCGTCGGCATCGACGGTGACCTGGCCTTCGCCGTATTCGTCAGCGATGCGAACAGCTCGGGTCCGGCCGTGGAGGCCGCAGGCCGTATGCTGCGTGCAAGACATTGAGCGTCACTGTCGAATCAGCACGGCATCAGCGTTCGGCGCGTGTGGGCGGCGAATATACCCCCGCTGCCGCGTGCCGAGGATCGCGCCCCGCTACACTCGTCGGCGGAACGCGTTGATGGTCAATACGCGTGATGTCACGATTTCGAGAAGGTTCGGAGTAGGCGCCATCGATACCGGTCAATTGATCGCGGAGCACTACCGCCTGGTCGAGCGGATTGGTAGCGGCGGCACGGGTGTGGTTTGGCGTGCCGTCGACGAACGCCTGCAGCGCTCGGTCGCGGTGAAGCAGATCCACATCAAACCCAGCCTGCCCGAAGCCGAGCGCGACGTGGTGCGACAGCGCGCGATCCGCGAAGCCCGCAATGCGGCGCGGTTTCAGCATCCGAATGCGATCGTCGTTTTTGATATCACCGAGCACAACGGCGACCCGTGCCTGGTGATGGAATATCTGAAGTCGAAGAGTCTGGCGGGAGTGATCTCCGCGCAGGGGATGCTGCCGCTGACCCAGGTCGCGCGGATCGGCGAACAGGTCGCCGCGGCGCTCATCGCCGCACATCACGCCGGAATTGTGCACCGCGATGTCAAGCCGGGCAATATCCTGCTCGACGACACCGGCACGGTGAAGATCACCGACTTCGGCATCTCCCGCGCCACCGGTGACGTCACCCTCACCGAGACCGGTCTGATCTGCGGTACTGCCGCCTATCTCGCACCGGAGGTCGCGCGCGGCGCCGACCCGACCCCGGCCGCCGACGTATTCGCCTTGGGCGCAACGCTTTTCCATGCTCTCGAGGGCGAACCACCGTACGGTGCCAGCGCCAACCCGCTCGCCGTGCTCTACGCCGCGGCGAACGGCCAGGTGAGCGAACCTCGGCACGCTGGCCCCGCAACCGACTTCCTACTGGATCTGCTCAGCCCGGATCCCGCCGAGCGGCCGACCATGCGTGCGGCCCGCGAACATCTTTCCGCGCTCGCCGATTCCGGACCGGTGAGCGCCGGATTCGTCCCGGCCAGTGAGGCTTTCGGTCGG
>NZ_BDBY01000133.1 GCF_001613225.1 Nocardia pseudovaccinii NBRC 100343 | reverse complement strand
GGGGGCCGGTTCCGGCTCCGGTGCGGGGGCGGGTGCAGGCGCGGCTTCAGGTGCGGCGGCGGGCGCGGGCGCTTCGCCGGCTTCGCTGATCACACCGAGCTCACCGCCGACCTCGACGACGTCATCCTCGGCGGCGACGATCTTCGACAACACACCCGCCGCCGGCGACGGGATCTCGGTGTCGACCTTATCGGTGGAGACCTCGAGCAGTGGCTCGTCGACCTCGACCGTGTCTCCTTCCTGCTTCAGCCACCTGGTCACCGTTCCCTCGGTGACGCTCTCACCAAGAGCCGGCATCTGGACGGAGAAGGCCATGTCCGTTGACTCCTCTGACTGCTCGACGGGTTCTACAACAGTTGATCTCACTGCGAACACCCACCGCGGGTCGCGATGGGTGTCCGAAAGCCACCGATCATTGTGCGTGGCACCGGAGATCTGTGTGGTTCTTGTACCGCGATCCATCCTTGCACTCGCCCGCGAGACGTGTAGCACAGGGCAGCGAACTGCACAGGGCTGGCAAGATGGAATGACCGATGCCGAGCACTCGGTCACCGGTGGAAGGAGGTCGGCGTCGTTGGGTTTGCTGGATCGTTTCCGAGGCGGCGCGGCCCGGGGAGGCAGGGCCTTACGTGCGGGTTCGGGTAGCGGCGACGATGCGCGCTATCTCGCCGAGTGGGTGCGCACCCATACCGGGGTGGAGGGCTACGTGGAGCCCAAGACGACCGTGACCGATGTCACTGTCGTATTGGTCGCGGCCGATGGTGAATGGACTCGTCGCGTCGTCGGCGAGCGCGGCGCGCAGCGGCTAGCCGGAGATTTGCGGATTCCCGTTTACGACGTCCGCAAGACCGGTTATCCGCAACGGATGCGCGACTACGACGCCCGCAAGCGGATCGAGCGCCAGCGGGCGCTGGAACGCGAATTGGGCGATTTGTAGGACTTTCGTTCAATTTGTTCGCGGCCCGCCGGGTGCGACGCCCGGGAATCCGGACGCCGCACCGGCATTCGATTACTCCGCCGCGTCCTCGTGCGCGATGTCCTCGATCACCGAGACCAGGGTGCGGACCGGAACCCCGGTGCCGCCCTTGCCGATGTAGCCGAACGGGCCGCCGGTGTTGTAGGCCGGACCCGCGACGTCCAGGTGCGCCCACTGCACCCCCTCCGGGACGAACTCCTTGAGGAAGATCGCGGCCGAGAGCATGCCGCCCCAGCGGTGCGATGCGACATTTGCCAGATCGGCGACCTTGGAGTTCAGATCGGCGCGCAGTTCGGCGGGCAGCGGCATGGCCCAGCCGTTTTCACCGGCCAGCCGCGACAGCCGCGCGACGCGGTCGCGGAAATCGTCGGTGCCCATCACGCCGGGGGTACGGGTGCCGAGCGCGACCATCTGCGCGCCGGTGAGGGTGGCGACGTCGATGAGGTACTCCGGATCGTCCTCGCTCGCGCGCACGATGGCGTCGGCCAGGATCAGGCGACCCTCGGCATCGGTGTTCAGCACCTCGACGGTCTTACCGCCGTACTGGGTGAGCACATCGCCGGGGCGCTGCGCGGTGGCCGACGGCATGTTCTCGGCCATCGGCACGGTCGCGATGACGGTGACCGGGAGTTCCAGCTTGGCGGCGGCGATGGTCGCGGCGATGACCGCGGCGGCGCCCGCCATATCGGAGGTCATATTCTCCATGTTCGCTGCGGGCTTGATGGAGATGCCGCCGGTGTCGAAGGTGATGCCCTTGCCGATGAGCGCGATCTTCTTGGCGCCGCCGTTGTAGGTCAGGCGTACCAGGCGCGGCTGGCGCGAAGAGCCTTTGCCGACGCCGAGCACGCCGCCGTAGCCGCCGTCGGCCAGCGCCTGCTCGTCGAGCACCTCCACCTGCAGGCCCGCCGCCTCGGCCAAGGCCTTCGCGCGGGTGGCGAATTCGGCCGGGTACAGGTGACTCGGCGGAGTGTTGACGAAATCGCGTGCGGTGGAGATGGATTCGGCGATCACCCAGTCGTGGCTGAAGCCCTTGCGGTAGGACACGCTCGGATCGCCGACCAGGAGTTCGACCTTGCGCACCGGCTGCTCGTCCGGCTTGCCGTCGGCACTCTCGGATTTGAACGCGGTGAAGGTGTACGCGCCGAGGAAGAATCCTTCGGCGGTCGGGCCGATGCCGCCCTCGAGACCCGACAGCGTGGTCACGGCCCGGCCGACACCGGTCAGCGCACGTCCCGCGACACCGGCCGAGCGGCGGATCTGTTCGGCATCGATCTTGTCCGCGGCACCGAGTCCGACGGCGAGCACGCTCTTCACATCGAGGCCGACGGGGGCGGGAATCCGGGTGAGCTCCTCGGCCTTACCCTTCGCGCCGACGGCTCGCAGCTGTTCCTGCAGCGCCGCGCGGACCTCCGGGGCGAGGATGTTGTCGACGAATTCGTCCTCCAGTGTGGCGATCGTCGGGCCGTCGTCACCGGACACCAGGCCGATCACCAACACATCGGTGTCGGCGCTGATGGTGTCGACCAGGTCCAGTTCCGGTCCGAGCGAGCGATCTGCAACAGCGGTCATGAGCACAGGCTATTCGGTCTGCTCCGGGTGGCGCATCGCGACGCCGACACCGGGCTAAGCTCGGCCGGTGACCGATGCGAACCTGCTGCAAGGCCCGATCCATGGTGTCCACGTCGAACTCGGGGCGAAGTTCGCGCCGTTCGGCGGATGGGAAATGCCGGTGTCATACGCGGGGACGGTCGGCGAACATCAGGCGGTTCGCACGACCGTCGGCCTGTTCGATGTGAGTCACCTCGGCAAGGCCACCGTGCGCGGCGCGGGCGCGGCGGATTTCGTGAACTCGGCGCTCACCAACGACCTCGGTCGGATCCGGCCGGGCAAGGCGCAGTACACGCTGTGCTGCGCGCCCGACGGTGGTGTGATCGACGATCTGATCGCCTATTACGTCAGCGATGACGAGATCTTCCTGGTGCCCAATGCCGCCAACACGGCCGCGGTGGTCGCGGAACTGCAGAAGGTCGCGCCGGACGGCATCACGGTCACCGACGAGCACCGCGAGTACGGGGTGTTCGCGGTGCAGGGACCGCGCTCGACGGAGGTGCTCACCGCGCTCGGGCTGCCGACCGATATGGAGTACATGGCCTACGCGGACGCCGAATGGGACGGCCGCCGGATTCGAGTCTGTCGCACCGGATACACCGGTGAACACGGTTACGAACTGTTGCCGCGGTGGGCCGATGCCGAGCCGCTGTTCCGCGCGCTCGTCGAGCAGGTCCGCGCGCACGATGGGCAGCCCGCCGGGCTCGGCGCGCGCGATACGTTGCGCACCGAAATGGGTTATCCGCTGCACGGACATGAACTGTCGCTGGAGATTTCGCCCGTGCAGGCGCGCTGCGGGTGGGCGATCGGGTGGAAGAAGGCCGAGTTCTGGGGTAAAGCCGCACTGGAGCAGGAGAAGTCGACCGGTCCGCGTCGAATCCTGTTGGGGCTGAAGGCACTAGATCGGGGCGTGCTGCGCCAGGGACAGACCGTGCTGCGTGACGGTGCGCCCGTCGGCGAAACCACTTCCGGTACCTTCTCGCCGTCGCTGCAGATCGGTATCGCCCTCGCCCTGCTCGATACCGAGGCGGGCCTCGAACCCGGCGCGGAGGTCGAGGTCGACGTGCGCGGCCGCCGCCTGCGCTGCGAGGTAGTGCGTCCGCCGTTCGTCGACACGAAAACCAAGTAGTCGGCGTCTCGCTGGGCACTGCGGATGTCGGCAGGTGACGCTGGTACATTCGCGGCGCGCCGACACTCGCACCGCGGCGAAATCGCGCCCGATAGGATCTGCCTCATGACCGTTGCCGCACAGTTCACCCATGTTCCGCATCCCGCGCCCACCCCGGCGCAGCGGGTACAGGAGATTCTGGCGGCACCGGGCTTCGGACGCTTCTTCACCGACCATATGGTCTCCATCGACTACACCGAGGGCGAAGGCTGGGGCAATGCCAGGGTGGAGCCGTACGGGCCGCTGGCGCTGGATCCGGCGACGATGGTGTTCCACTACGGCCAGGCCATCTTCGAGGGTCTGAAGGCCTACCGGCAGAGCGACGGCAGCGTCTCCTGCTTCCGCATCGACGCGAATGCGACCCGCTTCCGCAAGTCCGCGCGCCGGATGGCGATGGCGGAACTGCCCGAGGAACTATTCATCGAATCCGTGCGTCAGCTGCTCGAGGTCGACGGCGGCTGGGTGCCCGCGGCCGGTGGTGAGGAGTCGCTGTACCTGCGGCCGTTCATGTTCGCCACCGAGGCCGGGCTCGGCGTGAAGCCCGCCTCCGCCTACAAATACCTGCTGCTGGGATCGCCTGCGGGCGCGTACTTCCCGCGCGGTGTGAAGCCGGTGCGGGTCTGGCTGTCGACCGAATACGTGCGAGCCGCACCGGGCGGTACCGGTGAGGCGAAGGTCGCAGGCAACTACGCGGCCTCGCTGCTGGCGCAGGCGCAGGCCTCCGAGAAGGGCTGCGATCAGGTCGTCTGGCTCGATGCCTGTGAGCGCCGCTATGTCGAGGAGATGGGTACCAACAACCTGTTCTTCGTCTTCGGCTCCGGTTCCGAGGCGCGGCTGGTCACCCCGGAACTGTCCGGATCGCTGTTGCCGGGCATCACCCGCGATTCGCTGCTTACCCTCGCCGCCGATTCGGGCTATGTGGTCGAGGAGCGCAAGGTTTCGGTGGAGGAGTGGCGCAAGGGCGCCGAATCCGGTGAGATCACCGAGGTTTTCGCCTGCGGTACCGCCGCCGTGATCACACCCGTGGGCTGGGTTCGTTCCGCCGATGGTGAGTTCACCGTCGGTGGTGGTGAGCCGGGCGAGGTCACCATGGCGCTGCGTGACACTCTCACCGGGATCCAGCGCGGCACCTTCGCCGATATCCACGGGTGGATGCGCGGCATGTGACTGCGGCAATCTCGCGAATGCCGCAGCAGTGTGCCGTTCGTGGTTCAGCTGGGCATGAAGGTGCGCCATTCCTCCAGGGTTTGCGGGCGCATGACGTAGTTGGCGTCCTTGACCGTGGAGAGCGTGGCGGAGGGGTCCTGGGAATACCAGTGACCGGGGTAGACGACCGGGTCGCCGGATAGGTCGGCTAGATAGCGCAGGCTACGGAACATGGCGTCGGAGTCGCCGCCGGGGAAGTCGGTGCGGCCGCAGCCGTCGATGAATAGGGTGTCGCCCGCGATGAGGCGATTGTCGAACAGGAAGCACTGGCTGCCGGGGGTATGGCCGGGGGTGTGCAGCAGCTCGATATCGAAGGCGCCGACGCTGACCTTGTCGCAGTGCTCGTGTCCGGTGAGTTCGCTCGGCGCGATGCCGGTGACATTGGCGACCCAGGACAGTTCCTCGGCATTGACGTGCACCGGAACGCTCGTCTTTTCGAGCAACTCCCGCACCCCGCGCAGGGTGAATCCCAGCATGGTGCCGCCGACATGGTCCGGGTGGTGATGGGTGGCGAGCACCCCGGTCAGCCGCAGCCCGTCCGCCTCGGCGATATCCACCAGATCGCCCGCCGCATACGCCGGATCCACCACCACACACTCGCCGGTCTCCCGATCGCCGATCAGATACGCGAAATTTCGCATCTGCGTCGCGATCGGATCACCCACGGCAAAATCTCGACCGGACAGCAGTTGACGAAAATACAGACGCTCGGAAGACATACCGTCCACTGTATTGCCTGACCCAGACAATGCGCGCACCGTGCCAGCTATCTCATCGCAGGCGATGTGTCCGGATACCAGTGCGGGCGCGCTCGTGCCGCATCCAGAGGTAGCGCCCAGTTCGCTCGCCGAGCGCAGTCGAAATGCGGCACGACACGCCCAGCGGCACCGCCATACGACTGTGCTCGACGGATCTCGGTTACCTCAGAAGGTAGCTGAACGCGGCGCTAGGCCACGTGAGAATGCACGGTCAGGCCTGATCCGCTCGCCAGGCGCGGCCACCGATGTGCGGTTATGAGACCGAAATATCAAGGGCGGCACGGTAACACGTTGCTGGCACGAGTCGGCCGAGTCGGGTGCCCGAGGCCGGTCCTGCGTCGGTGATGGCACGGATATCTCTAGTGTGACGCTGCGGATATCGCCGGTTATGCCGCCGAGGGTTGGTGAAGTGTGCGATGACAGAGGCCGAAACGTCCGGGGCGGCACCGTAATGTAGGTATTCGCCGGTGCTTGGTGGGCGTTGGCCGACTCAGGTGCCCAGGGTCAGTCCGGCGGCGGTGATGGCGACGGATATCTCGAGTGTCGCGCCGAGGATGTCGCCGGAGAGGCCGCCGAAGCGGTGCGTGCTGTGTCGAATCAGTAGGGCTGAAATGCCCAGGGCGACAAGGACAACGGCAGGGCCGAGCCAGCGGTGGCCCGGGACGGCGAGTATGCCCGCGGCAACGGCGAGTGCGGACCAGAGTGCGATGGTGATCGGGTGCTGGGTCCCGGCGACCAGAGCGCCGAAGCCGGTGCCGGGAGCGGCGGCGGTGCCGCGCCGACATGCGAGGACCACCACCACTCGGCCGACGGCCACCGCGAGCAGCACCGCGAACCAACGCTCGGCTTGGGCCAGCGCGGCGAACGAAAATGCTTGGATCCCAACGGCGAACACAATTGCCGCCACCCCGAACGGCCCCGTGTCACCACTCTTCAATATCTCCCTGGCCCGCTCGGGCGAACCATAGGACCCCAGCCCGTCAAGCGTGTCGGCCAACCCATCCAGATGCATCCCCCGAGTGATGAGCGCCAACGCGGCAACCACCACCAGCCCCGCGACCGCCGCGCTCGCCCCACCCCACACCAGCACCCACAGCAACCCGACCCCGGCCGCCCCGAGTCCCGCGCCCACCAACGGCGCCAACGCAATCGCCCGCCCCGCCGCGCTCCGATCGACACGCTCCGGCCCCCGCACCGGCAGCACCGTCAGCCACGACACCGCAAGCCGCACACCGTTCATATTTGCCGACCTGTAATCGCTCGACCCTCGTCATCGTCGGATCCACGCAGCGAAACTGCCGTCGCGCCCGCCGTACGCCGCGCACCGTTCATGCCGAGCGATCCGTCGGATCGGAGTGCCGGGCCCGCATGTCGCTCGATGCGTGTGTTGCCGCCAGCGGCCAGGATCCTGCAGGACGGGATCGTCTGCTGATGATGGCGGTAGTCGCGGTGCTTCCGACCGGGAGCGCGGTCCGCTGGTCCGAGGTGCGAGTTTCGCTCGTCGCTGGAGGCGCGTGCAGCCAAGGTCTATTTCCGCAAGTCCGGTTGCGCGGTCGCTTCGGCGGCGATGCTGGTCCAGGCTTCGGCTTCGGCTTCGGCTTCGGCTTCGGCTTCGGCTTCGGCTTCGGCTTCGGCTTCGGCGGGCGAATCGGCTGTGCTCACACCGGCTTCCGCGAAGGTGGCCATTTCGGCGAGGGCGGCTACGGCGGCGCGGAGGACGGGGAGGGCGGTCAGGGCGCCGGAACCTTCGCCGAGGCGCATGTCCAGGTCGAGCAGGGGCTCCAGGCGGAGGTGGCGCAGGGCGAGGGTGTGCGCGGGTTCGGTCGAGCGGTGGCCCGCGAGCCACCAGGCGCTGGCACCGGCGGCCAGGTCCTCGGCGACCAGAGCGGCCGCGGTGACGACCACGCCGTCGAGGATGACCGGAGTCCGTCGGGTCGCGGCCTGTGCGAGGAAGCCCGCCAGGGCGGCGAAGTCGGCGCCTGCGGCCACCCGCAGCAGTTCGACCGGGTCCTTGGCGACCGGGCGGGCGCGGCGCATGGCATCGCGGATCGCGGCGACCTTGCGGATCCAGCCCGCATCGTCCACGCCGGTGCCCCGGCCGACAGCGGCTATGGGTTCGGTATCGGTGAGCGTCGCGATGAGGACCGTGGCGGGTGTCGTATTGCCGATGCCCATATCGCCCGCGATGAGCAGGTCGGCGCCCGCATCGATCTCGTCATCGGCGATCGCCTTGCCCGCGGCGAGCGCGGCATGGATCTCGTCCTCGCTGAGCGCGTCTTCGCGATCGATCGCCCCGCTCGAGCGCCGCACCTTGTTCTTGGCGACCTGCGGATCGGTATCGGCGTCGACGGAAATATCGACGACCCGCACGGTCGCCCCCGCCACTGCGGCCAGCGTATTCACCGCCGCACCGCCGCCGAGGAAATTGGCGACCATCTGTGCGGTCACCTCACTCGGATAGGCCGAAACGCCGTGGCGCGCAATGCCGTGATCTCCGGCGAACACCACCACTCGCGCCCGCTCGAACTGCTTCGGCGGGCACACACCTTGACATGCCGACACCCAATTCCCAAGTGTCTCGAGCCGTCCGAGCGCCCCACCGGGTTTGGTCAGCTGCGCCTGCCGCTGCTCCGCCGCCGCCCGAACCCCCGCATCGGGTGGCGCAACCGGTCCGAATCCGTCTGTCACTATCGAGCCTTTCCGGGTCGGGGCAGTTCATTCCTACACCGCACAGTCCATACCGGGCCCAATCTTGCCGCCACACCCGCCGTTCCGCACCACCCACCCCGCACCTGATACCTCGTCCCGTGCGCTCGCGGTCCGACCCGACGGTCCGCACGACGCATCCTGCACGGCTGGCATGACACCTCATAGGGCGCGGCTTCCGCTGGTAATGCGACCTGATCGCCGCTGCCGTGTGCACCTGTGTCAGGCGGACTGCGCATCACACACGCCCTACCCGATGCCGCGTCCCGCGCGCTCGCGGTCCGACCCGACGGTCCTCACAGCGCATCCTGCATGGCTGGCCACGACACCTCATAGGGCGCGGGCCGGTGACGCGACATGATCGCCGCTGCCGTGTGCTCCTATTTCAGGCGGCCTGCGCACCACCCACGCCCTATCCGATGCCGCGTCCCGCGCGCTCGCGGTCCGACCCGACGGTTCGACGCGACGGTCCGCACGGCACATCTGCATGGCTGGCACGACAGCCCGTAGGGCGCGTCCCGCTGGTAATGCGACCTGATCGCCGTGGCCGTGCGCTCCTATTTCAGGCGGCCTGCTCCACCCACGCCCTACCTGATGCTTCATCCCACGTGCTGGCGGCTCGACCCGACGGTCTGCACGGTGCATCCTGCATGGCTGGCACGAGACAGCCCGTGGGGCGGGGCTTCCGTTGGTGACGCGACCTGATCGCCGTGGCCGTGTGCTCGTATTTCAGGCGGACTGCTCCACCGCCCTACCTGATGCCTCGTCCCGCGTGCTGGCGGCTCCACTCAGCCTCCGCATGACGCATGCAACACCTGGGCGCGGCTCTCGCGAGCGATCCGCGGTGCGTGGTCGCCGCGGCGCTGGATCGCGCTGCCCTGCAGTTGGCCGAGGTCGCGACCCTGGTGACCGCAGTCGGCAGCGCGGCCGTCACCCGCGGCAACCTCGCCGAACGCTCTGTCCGCGAGGCCACCTTCACCCTGGTCTTCGGGTCCCGTCCGGCCATCAAAGCAGCCCCTGCTCGACCGCCTCACCCGGCCGGACCATATGGTTGCCTGACCTGCTAGCCGACACTCGCGCCCGCATCATCGGAGCATCCGCGCCCGTCGGCCGTCGCCGAGCGGCGCGGTGATTCCGGAGGTCGATGCCATGGGCCGACTTGTCGGGCTCTACCTCGCTCCGGGCACTGTCGACCGGCTCGAAAGCGATGAACTGGTCACCGAGATCATCGCCGCGATCCGGGAGAGCACCGCCGATGCGGCACGTCATCGCGGCTGCCGTGCGGTCCTATTTCAAGCGGAGGGGAAGCCCGGCGACAATGAAGAAGGCTTCATCGCAGGTTTGCGCGAGGCGCTGGTTGAGGGTCCCGATCTCGTCGCGGAAAAGGCGGCCGGAGCGGGTGGCGGGGATGACGCCCATACCTACCTCGGGGGTCACGATCACCAAGCGGCCGCGGTAGGCAGTGACGGCGGCTACCAAGGCGTCCGTGTCCGGGGCGATGGTGCCGCGCGGGGCATCCCAGGCCTCGCGCGCGTCGATGCGGGCGGTGAGCCAGGTCCCGATATCGTCGATCAGTGTGGTTCCGGTCGGGGGAGCGGCGGTGAGAACCGTTGCCGGATCAGCGCTTTCGAGGACCTTCCAGTCCGCGGGCCTGCGGTCGCGGTGGCGGGCGATGCGCTCGGCGAAGTCGAGATCGGCCGGATCGGGAATCGCGGTGGCGATATAGCGCACCGGGCCGCCCTCGGCCGCCAGCACTTCGGCGAATGCCGACTTACCGGATCGCGCGCCGCCGAGCACGAGGATGCGGTGCGCGCGGCTGCTGGTAGATGAGCGATCCGACACGGCAGCACCGTATCAATCCGCCGCGCTCATGCCTGCACCTCGCTGGCGCTCGGTTCCGGCATGACCGCTTCGGCGGCTGTGTTGATAGTTCGCTCGCTCCGCTCGCTCAGGCGCGCTGCTCGGTCGCCTCCGCGCCGCCGAACCGGCGGCGATACTCGGTCGGCGCGATGCCGACGACCTTCTGGAAGTGATGCCGCAGCAGCGCACCGGATCCGAAACCGGCTTGTGCGGCAATCTGTTCCAGGCCTTCGTCGGTGTCCTCCAGCAGATGCTTGGCGTACAGCACACGCTGATTGGTCAGCCATTTCACCGGTGTGGTTCCGGTTTCGGCGGCGAAGCGGCGGGCGAAGGTGCGGGTGGACATCATCGAACGCGCGGCCAGATCGTCGATGGTGTGCGGCAGGTCGAGATTTTCGTTCATCCACTGCAGCGTGGAGCTGAGACTGTCGGAGGTGCATTCGGGCACCGGACGCTCGATGAATTGGCGCTGTCCGCCGTCACGCTGCGGCGGCACCACCATCCGCCGTGCGATCGCATTCGCGACCGAACTGCCTATCTCCCGGCGCACCAGATGCAGGCAGGCGTCGATGCCCGCGGCCGTGCCCGCCGAGGTGATCAGATTGCCCTCGTCGACGAACAACACATCGGGATCGACCGTTGCCTGCGGAAACCGCGCCGCCAACTGGTCGACATAGCGCCAATGCGTGGTGCACTTGCGACCGTCGAGCAGGCCGGCCGCCCCGGCCAGGAAAGCACCGGAACATACGGTGAGCACGATCGCCCCACCATCCGACGCGTCCCGTATCGCGTCGACGACCCGCGGATCGAGCCCCTGTTCCAAGGCCGATGCGGGAAAGGCCGGAATCGCCACCAGATCCGCCTTCGCCAACTCATCCAGCCCGAACTCCGGTGTGACGGTGATACCGGGGGTCGTGGACGGCAGCGGCTTCCCCGGCTCGGCCCCGCACACCTTGAAATCGAATCCGGGCAGTCCGTCCGCGGTCCGATCGAGCCCGAAGACCTCACAGACCACGCCGAATTCGAACATGGCCAGGCGCTCCGACAGCACCACCGCGACCTTGGACAGCATGCGGACAGCGTACCTGGCTGAATCTTTACGAACAATGTCAGAACAGCCACTTTCGGCGGTAAATCATCGAGCGCAAAATTACTGCCATGATTACTTTTCTCGTAAGCATGGCGGTCGTGGTGGGCTTCGCGGTCCTCATCACACGAGGCGGCGGTCACGCCGGATCAGCGAATATCACCGATCGCGACGCCCAGCGCCTGCAGTCCGATCTGTCCGCCATCCTCGCCCACTCACATCACCACTAAGGGAGCGCGCTGGGCTGTGGGCTCGATCACCGCTCAGGTTGTCACCACGGAGCAAGTCTTACGAGCGAGGAGTTCGCGGCCCGTCTCGCGTCCGAGCCGTCGAAGCGCATGCGACGAAGTCGCGGTCTCGACGGCGCCGCTAGCGGACTGCTTGCAGGTCGCTCGAAAGGGTCAGCCGCGAGACACCAGGGGGCTGCGAACCCGCAGCGCCGAAGGCGCTGCAATCAGACACTGTCGCCGGGGCCGACCCGCGGCTTCGGCGCCCGCATCTTGCGGATCTGCGAGGCGCGGACGAAGGCGTACCACCCCAGCTTGTAGCCGGTATCGGTGCTCTCCGGGAAACGCTCACGCACCCGTCCGTTGACGATCCGGCCGAGCAGGAAGCCCTCGGCGATCATGAAGAACATCATCACCAGCATGGCCAGCGTCACAATCGTCTGCAGCGCGGGCGCGACGAACATCGACAGGATCAGGACCAGCGCCATCGGCATGAACAATCCGACCAGGTTGCGTCGCGCATCGACGATGTCGCGCACGAACGCCCGCACCGGGCCCTGATCCCGGGGCAGCAGATATTTGTCCTCACCGGCCAGCATCCTGGCGCGCCGGTCCTGGGCCGCCAGCCGACGCTCGGCCGAGGCCGTCTTGCGGTCCTCGCGGCTACCGCGGGTGGCCTTGCGCCGGGCGCGCGCCTCCTTCGCGGTGAGTGGGGCCGGGGCCACGGGGCCGCGCCGCTTGCCTTGGGCGTCACGACGTTTCGGAGTCGGTCGGCCCTTGCCCTCGGTGGCGATGGCCGCTTTCGTGATGGAGACTGCGGTCGAGCCGCCGTCCGAGCCCGCCGTCTGGTCGGCGCTCTCGTCGGTGGTGCTGGACTCGCCGCGACGGAACAATTTCACGCGACCAGGCTATTCGATGCGGTACCCCGCAGGAAATGAGGTCGGTGGGAGGTTGTGTCCACCGCAGTACCCGGTGGTGGCAAGATGGGGGAATAACAGCCCGCTGAGTGGTGTTGTAGCCACGAGCCGTGCGCTGTTCACGGGTTGAACACAGCTGTCCTGAGGAGAGTTCATGACTGTGCAAGACGAGACGACCACCCACGGTGTGACTCTGACCGACGCCGCCGCCAGCAAGGCGAAGGCGCTGCTCGACCAGGAGGGTCGCGACGACCTCGCCCTGCGTATCGCCGTGCAGCCGGGTGGCTGTGCGGGCCTGCGCTACCAGCTCTTCTTCGACGACCGCTCGCTCGACGGCGACCTGACCGTCGACTTCGGCGGCGTCAAGCTAGCCGTCGACCGGATGAGCGCGCCGTACGTACAGGGCGCCTCGATCGACTTCGTCGACACCATCGAGAAGCAGGGCTTCACGATCGACAACCCGAACGCGACGGGTTCCTGCGCCTGCGGCGACTCCTTCAACTGACACCTCGGCCCCGGGCGGTTGTCGCCGGGGCGAAGAAGTCGTTAGTGCTCGGCGGATGCACTAGTTGATACGGTGAAGGCGCGGGTTTCGTGTCCCGCGCCTTTCGTCGTCTGCCGCCTACTCGAAGGGGCTCAGCCTCGTGTCTATCGCCGTGTCCGCGTCCATTGCAACCGACCACCTCATGCGTTTCCCCGGACGGTTCGCCGACGCGCTGCTGGCCGATCAGCTCGACCACGTCTCGGTGAGCTTTCTCGTCGATGATCTGCAGATCCGCAAGGGCGGTGTCGCGGGCAACATCGCCTACGCCATGGGCGTTTTGAACCGCACGCCGCTGCTCGTCGGCGCAGTCGGCGCCGATTTCGCCGAGTACGGCGCCTGGCTCGAGAAGCACGGTGTCGACTGCTCCACCGTCCGGATCTCGGACCGGGCGCATACCGCGCGCTTCGTCTGCACCACCGACGACGACATGGCCCAGATCGCGTCGTTCTATCCGGGCGCGATGAGCGAGGCCCGCGACATCTCGATCGGCGAACTCGCCGAGCAGCGCGCCCTGGACCTGGTGCTCATCGGCGCCAACGATCCCGAGGCGATGCTGCGCCACACCGCGGAATGCCGTGAACTCGGCATTCCGTTCGCCGCCGACCCGTCCCAGCAGCTGGCCCGCCTCGACGGTGATCAGGCCGTGCAGCTGATCGAGGGCGCCGCATATCTTTTCACCAATAAGTACGAGTGGGCGCTGCTGCTGCAGAAGACCGGTCTGAGCGAGGAAGAGGTCGCGCGCAAGGTCGGTATCCGGGTCACCACGCTCGGCAAGGACGGCGTGCAGATCGTCGACCGCGACGGCACCGAGGTGACCGTCGGTGTGGTCCCCGAGGTGAACAAGGTCGAGCCAACCGGCGTCGGCGACGCTTTCCGCGCGGGCTTCCTCACCGGCCACACCACCGGGCTCTCGCTGGAGCGCTCCGCCCAATTGGGTTCGCTCATCGCGGTTCTCGTACTCGAGACCATGGGCACCCAGGAGTGGACCCTCAACAAGGACGACGCCCTCGAGCGCATTACCAAGGCCTACGGCGCCGAGGCTGCCGCCGACATCAAGCCCCTGCTCTGAGCCACGCAGACCTCGACGGCCGCACCGTATTCCGGTGCGGCCGTTCGCATGTGCGCACCGAGCGCACAGCGAAGCCCGCGCTGCCTCGCACGTTTCAGCTCGCCGCGTACGAATTCACCCAGCATCCCATTCGTAGCGTGCGAAAAGGTGTGCGGCACAGTCGCCTTGCGCAGAGTCGACGGGCCGCGTCACTCTGGCTTCCATCTGCGCATGTTGCGCCGCGCACGCCCTTACCCACGAATCGGTGCGCGGCGTGCGAAAACGTGCGCGGCAGAGGTGACTACAGCGAGACCGGGTAGACCGGCTCCTGGATGTCGGGAGTAATGCGCTTCTCCACGAAGATCCCGTGCCAGACCATGAAGACCAGCAACGTCCACAACCGGCGGCTGTGGTCGCCGCGGCCCGCGCGGTGGTCTTCCAGCATGCCCTTGATCGCGCCCTTGTCCAGCAGGTGATCGGTCTGCGATTCGGCGATCTGCAGGTGCGCCCAGTCGTAGAGTTCAGTGCCTCGCAACCAATGCCGCAGTGGGACCGGGAAACCCAGCTTCGCTCGGTGCAGCACATGCGGCGGGACGATGTCCTCGAGTGCCTGGCGCAGCGCGTACTTCGTGGTCTCCTTGGTGATCTTCTGCTCGTAGGGCAGTTGCTCGGCGACCTTCAGTACCTCGGAATCCAGGAACGGCACGCGCAGCTCGAGCGAATTCGCCATGGTCATCTTGTCGGCCTTGACCAGGATGTCGCCGCGCAGCCAGGTGTAGAGATCCAGATGCTGCATGCGCGCGACCGGGTCCCAGCCGCGTGACTGTGCGTAGATCGGCGCGGTGACGTCCTGATGGGTCCATTCCGGCCGGAATTCGCGCAGCACCGCACGCAACTGCGCATCGCTGAAGCTGCGCGCATTGCCGTAGTAACGCTCCTCCAACGGGAGCGAACCCCGGTGCAGCAGACTCTTACCGCGGGTGCCGTCCGGAATCCGCTCCGAGAGCTTGCCCGCCAGCTTGCGCACGCCACGCGGCAAGTATTCGAAGGGCTTGAGCGACAACGGTTCCCGGTAGATCGTGTATCCGCCGAACAGCTCGTCCGCACCCTCGCCGGAGAGCACGACCTTGACGTGCTTGCGTGCCTCCTTGGCGACGAAGTACAGCGGAACCAGCGCCGGGTCGGCCACCGGATCGTCTAGGTACCAGACGATTTCGGGGATGGCGGCCGCGAATTCGGCGGGGGAGACCACCTTCACGATGTGCCGCGCGCCGATCGCCTCGGCGCTCTCGGCGGCCACATCGACCTCGGAGTAGCCCTCGCGTTCGAAGCCGGTGGTGAAGGTGATCAGCTTCGGGTTGTGCCGCATGGCCAGCGCCGCGACCGCGGTGGAGTCGATGCCGCCGGACAGGAACGATCCGACCGTCACATCCGCGCGCATATGTTTGGCGACCGAGTCCTCCAGGGCCTCGGCGATATCGCGATAGCGGGCGGCCGCCGAACCGGGTGCGAAGGCCCGCACCTTGAACCGCGGGTCGAAGTAGCGGGTGACCTGCGGCGCCTGGCCCGCCCGCACGGTCGCGTAGTGCCCGGATTCCAGGCGACGGATGTCCTTGTGCAGGGTCTCCGGCTCCGGCACGTACTGCAGCACCGTGTAGTGCTCCAAAGCCCGCGGATCCAGCGCATCGGACAGCCCGAGTGCGGGCAGCAGCTCCAGCAGGCTCTTCTTCTCGCTGCCGAACGCGGTCCCGCCGGGACCCGTCGCCAGGAACAACGGCTTGATCCCGAACGGATCGCGCGCCAGGAACAACTCCTGGGTTTCGGTATCCCAGATCGCGAACGCGAACATGCCGCGCAGCTTGCGCACCGCCTCCGGACCCCAGTAGTGGAAGGCCGCGACGATCGCCTCGCTGTCGCCCTCGGTCTCGAAGATCTTTCCGTCCGGGTACTCCTCGGCATGCGCCTTCGCGAGTTCCTCGCGGATCTCGATGTAGTTGTAGATCTCACCGTTGAAGGTCAGCGCGTAGCGCTCCCGATTTTCGGCCGGACCCCAGCGCAGCGGCTGGTGCGAATGCTCGATATCGATGATCGACAGCCGGTTGAAGCCGTAGATCACATGATCGTCGTGCCAGGTGCCGCGCTCGTCCGGGCCGCGATGGCGCACACAGTGCAGGGCGTCGTACACCCGCGCTACTGTGTTCGCCCACCCCGCCAGCTCCGCTGGCTGCCGTCCCCGACGGTCGTCGGTTGCCGCATCAGATGTCAGAAATCCGAGCAGTCCACACACGGCGTCGGCAACCTCGTTTCCGCTTCGGTACGGGCGCTGGCCCGATTCATTGAGTGGCTGCGCCCGATAGGTGGGCGCACAGGACGAAATCTCGTGTCCGAGTATGCCGCACCGGGCGGATTCGTGTGTCGCGCCCACCGGACAGTTGCCCTGCGAAATGTTGTGTCCGCCTGCATCGCACCTGCCCGATCCGGTCGCGTCGCACGCCTTGTACTGCGACGATGTCCGGGTGACCGGATCACCCCCCCGCGTCGGCGGAGTGTCGAATGCGACCCGACGTCAAACGGGGCGCCGGTTTGGTCTACGCTGCGTAGTACTCAGGACATTCTCAGTTGGATCGCGCGCGAAGCAAGCGGCCCACGGAATGCCCTGAAACGTGCTTAAGACGCACCGCCGGGCGATCGCAAACCCGAGCGGTGCACTGTCGGAATGTGTGGCGACCAGGAAGGCGTGAGCGTGGCGCACAAGGCGAGCGACGAGATCGGGGCGCGCCCCGTGAAGGGTCGGCAGGGCCGTCTCCTTCGGCGGGCCGGGCTGGCGGTGTCCCTGGGGATCACCGCGATGCTCGTCTCGGGCTGCTCGATCGACAATGTTTGGCTGCGATTCGGCTGGCCCTCGGGCATCACGCCGCAGGCCACCCGGATGCGGGAGCTGTGGACCTGGTCGGTCATCGCGGCATTGGCGATGGGTGTGCTGGTGTGGGGTCTGACCTTCTGGACCGTCGCCTTCCACCGTAAGAAAAAGGACTCCCCGGAGTTCCCGCGCCAGACCGGTTACAACGTGCCGCTGGAGCTGACCTACACGGCCGTGCCGTTCGTCATCATCGCGGTGCTGTTCTACTTCACCGTGGTCGTGCAGAACTACGTGCACGAGAAGGTCGACAACCCGGACGTGACCGTCGACGTGACCGCATTCCAGTGGAACTGGAAGTTCGGCTACCGCAATGTCGACTTCAAGGACGGCTACCGCTTCGACGGCATCGACAAGGCCCGCGAGGACGCCAACCAGGAGCAGCTCGAGGAGTACAAGGAGCGGACCAAGGACGGTCACCCGCAGCCGGGCCCGGTGCACGGCAAGCCGGAGAACGACATCCTGTCCTACCTGCACTACGACAAGGTCGAGACCGTCGGCTCCAGCACCGAGATCCCGGTGCTCGTGCTGCCGACCGGTAAGAACATCGAATTCCAGCTGGCCGCGGCCGATGTGGTGCACGCCTTCTGGGTGCCGGAGTTCCTGTTCAAGCGCGACGTGATGCCGAACCCGAAGGAAAACCACTCGGATAACGTCTTCCAGATCACCAAGATCGAGAAGGAAGGCGCGTTCGTCGGCCGCTGCGCCGAGATGTGCGGCACCTTCCACTCGATGATGAACTTCGAGGTCCGTGCGGTATCGCCGGAGAAGTTCACCAAGTACATGGATGCGCGCAAGGCGGGTAAGACCAACGCCGAGGCGCTCGAGTCCATCGGTGAATCCCCGGTCGCGACCACCACACAGCCGTTCAACACCAAGCGCGACACCAAGAGCGCGTCCGCGGTAGAGAGCAAGTGAGGACTGATCTGACATGAAGATCGAAGCGCGGATTTTCGAATTGCTCACGGTGTTCTTCGTCATCGTGGCAATCGTGTACGGCTACTTCACCGGCCAGT
>NZ_BDBY01000132.1 GCF_001613225.1 Nocardia pseudovaccinii NBRC 100343 | reverse complement strand
GGCGCGGGCGATCTGGGCTTCTTCTCGCCCGGCAGCTTCTGGCCCATCACCCTGGCAGGCGCGGGCTCCATCACCGCCCTCGGCCTGGCGTTCTTCCAGTTCTGGCTGATCGGCATCGGCGTGGTCTGCATCCTCGGTGCCGCCGCGGGCCTCGTCTTCGAGTACTACCTCGGCCCCGAAAAGCACTGAACGAATAGCTCTTCCCGAAGCGTCTCACCGGATTCCGGTGGGACGCTTCGGCGTTGCTGGGGCTGGGATGTCGCCGGATGGTAGTCGAATGGTGGTTGCCGAGGGGCCTCGAAGCCACCATTCGACTACCGTCGCCGCTGCTGCCGCGTGGGGTCAGAGCGAGGCGAGGCGGGACAGGATGCGGTTGGTGGAGCGGGGTGCGACACCGGCCAGTCCACGCAGAGTGCGCGCGAAGCGGGGTTGGAGGCGGGCCGGGCGGGTGCGGATGGCCGTTTCGATCAGCCGGGCGGCGGCGGTCGGTTCCAGAGCGGGCTCGGTGACGTAGTGCGCGATCGTTCCGGTATCCGGTTGGACGGCCGGATATTGGACGGCGGTCACCTGGATGCCGCGCGGCGAGAGTTCGGCGTCCGCGCATTGACCGAAGGTGGTCCAGGCGGCCTGGGAGCTGGCGCAGGAGGCGAAATTCGGTGTGGCACCTGTCTTCAGGCTCCACGGGCCCACATTGATCACATGGCCGGAGCCGGATTCCAGCATGGCGGGCAGCAGGCCGAGCGTCAGGCGTAGCGGACCGAAGTAGTTGGTCGCCATCATGCGCTGGTAGTCACGGAAGCGGTCCAGGGACTGCGAGACGGGTCGGCGCAGCGGACGGCCCGCATTGTTGATCAGCACATCGACCCGGCCGAAGTCGCTGAGCACCCAGTCGACGAGCTGATCGACATCACCGAGTGCGGAAATATCGCAGCGGAACCAATTCGCCGCACCGCCCGCATCGACGATCTGATTGCAGCCGACGACGAGTTGATCCCCGCGCCGGGCGACCAGCAGCAGCTGCGCACCGTGTGCGGCAAGGAGTGTGGCTGTGGCGTGACCGATCTCGGAACACGCATCCGTCACGAGAACCCGCAGCCCCTCGACGGATTCGGGCCGCTGACGCTTACGATCCGGCAAACGGGGTGGGGCAGTGCGGAATTCGAGCATCAGAGCAACCTTCACCGTAGATGGGCTGAACCAACGCATCGACACCCCGCCGACAGTGCCGAAGTCGACCGCTATTGCCAACAGATAGCCGAACCGCCGGACGGCGGCGAAGCTATTTGCTGGCGACTATGTGCGGCGCGACATAGTCTAATCCGCGGAGTCGTACCGCAGGGCGTGTTCGGATGCGCAGATCTCATCGATTCCGGTAACGATGTCGCGCAACAGTTCTGAGGGCAGCGCCGAGGGCCGCAAACGGCAGGTGAAGGTGATCAATCCGTGGTCCTCGACCGCGAGTCCGCGCGCTTGCGCTTCCTCACGCAGGTACTTCGAGCGCACGCCGTAGGTCATCGCGGAGATGACGGTGAAGCATCCCGTCCGCTCCCGGTGTCCAGCAAACAAATCGTGCAGTCTGTAGAAAACCGAGGTGTAGGTCGATAGCGGCGCGAAAATCGCGACCCGGTAGGCGGGTCCGCGTTCCGAGGAGCTGATGACCGTGTCGGCAAGATACTCCGCATCGCGCAGTGTCAGCACCTTCGGGGCGAACATGAGCGCGCCCGCTGCGGCATTGCGCACCGGTGCACCCGCGCGGCCGCCCGCGGCAGAGGCGATGACGCCCAACGACTTCCTGGTCTTGGTGCCGACCTCACGGCGCGCCCGCAGCGAGCGGGTGGGCGTGGTCGGGTAGAGGCTCGACCACTGACCGAACCGCACGGTCCCCAACTGCACATGGCCGGTGCCGACCGGGCGCGAAACCTTCAGTGGCGCGGTATCGACCCAACGACCGACCTGCAGGGCGACATTGCCCGGCCGGGCGATTTCGGCATAGGCGTGTTCGACGAAGGAGTCGAAGTCCAGGAAGCGGTCGGCGTCGGTGGTGAGCCAGGTGTGGTCCTTGTCGATATCGACCGCATCGAGGGTGAGTGCGGTGATGATGCCCGCGCGTCCGCCCGCGCCGAGGATCCGGTGGAAGCGCTCGGTGTGGTGATTGCGACCGCAGGTGCCGATGCGTCCGTCCGGATCGACGTACTCCAGGTCCACGATCTGATCGATGAACATGCCGTACTTGTGCGATGCCGTGCTGACACCGCCGACCGAGGCGAAACCGCCCGCGGTGATATCGCGGTGGTCGCCGACGATCGGCAGACCGAGCCCGTGGGCGCCGAGGCGGCGATCGATATCGGACAGTTTGGCGCCCGCCTGCACTCGCACGGTGCGCCTGCCGAGGTTGATATCGAGCACCGCATTCATCTTTCGCAGTGACACCACCGCGCGCGGATCGGGTAACGACAGACCATCGTCGATCGGTTCGCCGCCACGCACCGTGAGGTTTTCCGCGCGACCGCGTGAATTCCGCACCGTACGAACGACATCCGCGGTGTCACGGGGTAGATATTCTTCGGCGGCGACAGTGTGCGGCGTGCTCATGGACCGAAAGCTAACCACAGCGCGGCCTCCGATGCTCGTTCGATCTCTACGGTTACCGGACCGGCGGCGCCAGCCGCTGGCTGAACAGGACGGATCCGGTCGCATCGCACAGATTGACCGTCAGTTCCCTTGACTTGCCGTCGATCAGCACCTCACCGAAATGTTGGAAGCTGTCCAGCGGTGAGGCGTTCTGAACGGTCGGTGCGTGCACGAAGACCGCCTCCGGACCGAAGGTGCCGTCGAGCGGATTCGGGCCGAACGCACCGGCATTCAGCGGTCCGGACACGAACTCCCAGAACTCGTCGAAGTCGGTGAAGGCGGCGCGCTCGGGCGAATAGTGGTGGGCTGCGGTGTAGTGCACGTCCGCGGTCAGCCAGACCACGCCGCCCACCTTGTTCGCCTTGATCGCCGAGAGCACTTGGGCGATTTCGGTTTCCCGGCCGGACGGGGCGCCGTTGTCGCCATTCGCGGGGCCCTCGTAGGCCGTGACTTTTTGTTCACCGTCCTTGACGACAAGGCCGAGCGGGAGGTCGTTGGCGACGATTTTCCAGGTGGCCTTGGAATCGCGCAGACCCTCGATGAGCCACTTCGTCTGTTCCGGACCGAAGATGCGACCGGTGGGTCCGTTGTCGATGTCGTTGGTGTCCTTATATGTCCGCATATCCAGGACGAAGATGTCCAGCAGCGGACCATAGGAGATCTTGCGGTAGAGGCGGCTGTCGACCGCCTCCTTGGGCTCCAATGGCATCCACTCGTGGAAGGCCTGCCAGGAGCGCGTCGCGAGGGCGTCCATGCTGCGCTCGCTGTAGCCCTTGGTCTCGGCGACCAGGCCGCCGTGGTACCAGTTGTTGACGGTTTCGTGGTCGTCCCACTGGACCACCTGGGCGACCGAGGTATTGAAGTGGCGGTAGTTCTGGTCGGTCAGGTTGTAGGCGTAGTTGCCGCGGAACTGGGCCAGGGTCTGCGCGACAGCGCTTTTCGCCTCGGAGACGGTATTGCGCCAGATCCGGCCGTCGGGCAGCGTCACCGATTCCTGCAGCGGGCCGTCGGCGTAGATCGAGTCACCGGAGTGGATGAACAGGTGCGGGTCGCGCGCGGCCATGGCGGAGAAGATCTTCATACCGCCGAGTTCGGGGTTGATGCCGTAACCCTGGCCGACCACATCACCGGACCACTGCAGCTTGATATCGGATGCGCCGGTGGGCACGGTGCGGAACACACCGGTAATCGGTTCGGAGGTGGCGCCGTCCTCGCCTTCCAGGGTGACCCGGTAGTGCACCTGCTGGCCTGCGGGTAGACCGTTGACGCGCACGCGTCCGGTGCCGTCGGCGTCCGGAGTGAGCATCGGGCCGGTGAATCGTTTGGCGTCGGTGAAGGATTCGGTTGCCGCTGTCTCCACGATCAGCTTCGCGGGCTGATCGGAGCGCGCCCAGATCAGCGCGCCGTCGGCGCGCGGATCGCCCACCGCGACGCCGTGAGTGAGTTTCGGGCGCGGCCGGACCAGTGTTGGCCCGTCATTCGAGCAGGCGGCGAGTGCGGGGACCGCGACGAGACCGAGGGCGGAGGAGCGCAACAGGGTGCGCCGGGAGATGCCGAAGTCCGAACCAGTCATTGGCTTACCTTGGCGCAGGGAGTCCAACACCATGTGAACTCCCATCGTCGGCTCGGCCAACAGGCGGCCGGTATCAGCTGCGCGGTCGGAGTTCGATGATCGGGATTAGCCGGTCGGTCTTCTTCTGGTAGCCGAGATAGCGCGGTTGCACGGCGGTGATCTGCTTCCATGCCTGCTCACGCCGTTGCTCGTCCAGCTGTTCGGCCGTGACGTGGTACTTCGTACCGCCCACCTCGGCCCACACCTGATCCGGGTGCGCGGCGATATTGTGATACCAGCCCGGATGTTGGATCGCGCCGCCCATGGAGGCGACGATCAGCCAGCCGCCGTCGTCGGCCGGAAACCGGCTCACCGTCACCCGGCGTTCCTGACCGCTCTTCGCACCGACGGTGGTCAGATAGACCAGGTCCATCCCCATGAATCGGTCGTGGCGGAATCGGTGGTATCGCTCCATCGCCTGGATGAGGAAACGGAACACCGGATTGGGTGACGGCGGTCGGGATCCCCGGGTTCCCGGTGGAATCTTCTGAAAACTCATGATTCGCTCCCATACCGCTCGGAACTGTCTACCTGACAGCATTCCACTTCGGTGATCATTTCGTGGCCGGACGCCGGATGATCGAAGACCCCGGA
>NZ_BDBY01000131.1 GCF_001613225.1 Nocardia pseudovaccinii NBRC 100343 | reverse complement strand
GGTGGCGCGGATCCCGTTGTCGCGCAACAGGTCACGGACCGTGCGGGCGGTGGCTTCGGCGGCCACCGTCGCGGCCGCGACGAGCAGGCCGTAGTCCTCGGTAGCCAGCTCATGCGAGCGCGTGAGCCACATCATGGGGTGTGCCTTTCGTCGTCGGTGCTTCGGTCCTGGTACTTCTGCAGCACGGCGAGCTGTTTGCGTTCCTCGGCGTGCTCGATCTCGAAGTATCGCTCGGATTCCGCCACGGGATCGGGTCGCAGGAAGCTGCCGGTGCCCGGTTTGCCCGCCGAACCGAGTTTGTTCATCTTCTTCGGGATCGCCGCGCCCTGGTAGACCAGCGGCACCGGATGGCCGTGCTCGTCGACCGGTCCGAGCGCCTGGTGCACCTCGACGTACTCGCCGTGCGGCAGTCGCTTGATTATGCCTGTCTCGATGCCGTGCTCGAGCACCGCCCGGTCGCTGCGCTGCAGACCGATGCAGAACCTATAGGTGATGAAGTACGCGATCGGCGGTGCGATCAACAGGCCGATGCGGCCCATCCAGGTGGTGGCATTGAGCGAGATGTCGAACTTCAAGGCGATGATGTCATTGACACAGCTGAGCGTCAGCACCAGATAGAAGGTGATCGCCATCGCGCCGATTCCGCTGCGCACCGGCACATCTCGCGGCCGCTGCAACAGATTGTGGGCGGCGTAGTCCTTGGTGAGCCGCTTCTCGATCCACGGGTAGGCGGGCAGGATCACGAGCACCAGGCCCATCACCAGGGCGACCCAGAACGCCGCCGGGATGGTGTAGTTGCCGAGGTATATCTCCCACGGCGGCATGAGCCGGGCCAGGCCGTCGGTCCACATCATGTAGAAGTCCGGTTGTGAACCCGCCGACACCTGCGCCGGATTGTATGGCCCGAGTTCCCAGATCGGATTGATCTGGAATACCCCGCCCATGATCGCCACTGTGGCGAGGGTGAACATGAAGAACGCACCCTGGTCCGCGGCGAAGACCGGGACGATGCGCGCACCGATGACATTGCCCTCGGTGCGCCCCGGCCCCGGGAATTGCGTGTGCTTCTGATACCAGACCAGCGCGATATGCGCGGCGATCAGCGCGAGCATGATGCCGGGGAACAGCAGTACATGCGTGATGAACAGCCGCGGAATCAGCACCTCGCCCGGAAATTCGCCGCCGAAAAGGGCGAAGTGGATCCAGGTTCCGACGATCGGGACGCTCATTGTGATCCCGCCGAGCGGTGAACGCAGGCCGGTGCCCGACAACAGGTCATCGGGCAGGCTGTAGCCGAAGTAGCCCTCGAACATGGCCAGGACCAGCAGGGTCGAGCCGATCACCCAATTCGCTTCGCGCGGTTTGCGGAACGCGCCGGTGAAGAAGATCCGCAGGCAGTGCACGATGATCGCGGCCAGGAACATCAGTGCGGCCCAATGGTGTACCTGCCGCACGAACAGACCGCCGCGCACTTCGAACGAAATGTCCAGGGAGCTGGCATAGGCCGCCGACATGTGCACGCCGCGCAGCGGTTGATACGCGCCGTCGTAGACCACTTCCGTCATCGACGGATCGAAGTACAGCGTCAGGTAGATGCCCGAGATCAGCAGAATGATGAAGCTGTACAAGGCGATCTCGCCGAGCAGGAAGGCCCAGTGCGTCGGGAAGACCTTGTTTATCGAACGTTTCACGAAGGTCGCGGCGCGGTACCGCTCGTCCGCGGCGTCGGCGTGCTGCGCCGCCTTCGAGCTCATCGCGGGCTCCCGTCCGAGCCGCGTGGCGCCACCTCGTAACGAATGAACAGCACAGGCATTGTCATCTCCTTCTCGATCGACAGCCAGCTACGCATAAGACGGTCGAGCAGTCCGAAACGTGACGGCCTGGATGCGAGAGGTACTACCGTGTGACGTAGATCTCGTCGGGGCTCGGGGAGTTCGTTCAATGCGGCGAGGAAGTCGTCCGACGGATAGATGCAGAGCGATTCACCGGTGTGCTGCGTGGCGGCGGCCAACTCGATGGTGCCGCCGTGCCACCAGTAGACGTCCTGGCTGACCGGCCACGGGCGCTGCGTGTAATCGAGCGCCGCGACCTGGGCCAGCACCGTGGTGGCCTGGACCACTTGGAGATTCGCCACCGGGTGCGCGTAGATATGGCGCTGCGATGGCACCACGAATACCGCACCCGCCGGCCCGATCACCGGATACGCGTCGAGCCAGCACGCGTGCGCCGTGATGTAGTCCGAGATGCCGCACAGCATCGTGATCTCGACACCGTCGGCGCTCGGCGTATCGACATCATCACGTTATCGGCCGCCGCCACCCGGCACGAATACCCCAACTGATGTGCCGCCGCCACGGTGAGAGACAACAACAGATCCGGCGCTACCTCCGACACCGTGACTCCCTCGCTCGTCTTGCGGTGCACCAGCTTTCACCACTGCACGCCCGCAGTTACCGCACTCGGAACACGTACCCCGTGATTGTGCCTCCCCGGTGAGACCCGCACCCGGCTGTTGCCGAGATCGCTCGCCCCCGAGGTACCACGGGCTTGCGGTTACCGGTGGCCGTAACCAGGCCATTGTCGGCAGGGGATTGTGGGCAGCCGCGGCGATGCTGCTCGCCGGACCCGCTCATGGCCCGTGGAACTCGAGGTCAGAATGCCGCGTGCGCCGCTGCCACGAACGCCGCACATGCGTCGGGATTCTTATCCCCGGTGGCGGTTTCGACTCCGCTATTGACGTCTACCGCGAACGGACGCACCCGTCCGATGGCATCGGCGACATTGTCCGGATCGAGACCACCGGCGAGGATCACCGGGCAGCCCAGCTCGTGCAGCGCTGTCACGACGGCCGCGCTCACCGACCAGTCGTGCGTGCGGCCGGTGCCGCCCAAGCGGTCGGCGGTGCGTGAATCGAGCAGTACCGCATCGCAATCCGCGGCGGCCCGACGCGCGGTATCGACGGCCTCCGGCCCCGTGACGTGGACCGCCTTGATGACTTTCCGGCCACAGGCGGTCTTGCGGACTGCACGAACGGTGTCGATGGTGACGAGCCCGTGAACCTGGATCGCATCCACCCCGACTCGGTCGGCCAGGTCCACGATCGCGGCCGCGTCCTCCAGATGAGTGACCAGGACACGGGTGACGAAGGGCGGAGCGAGCCGCGACAGCGCCGCCGCGCGCTCGGCATCGAGGCCATCTTCACTGAAATGGGTGATCCCGGAGATGAATCCGATGGCGTCGGCACCGGCGGCCAGCGCGATCCGCAGATCGCCTTCGGATCTGATCCCGCAAATCTTTGCGCGCACCGTCACGACTCAACGATATGCGCCGGGCAGTAGCCCGCCGAAAATCGAACGAGCCCGGTGCGTTCGGCACCGGGCTCGTGGAAGTAAACGGGGCTAGCTGGCGGCCGTCTCCGGGATGCGGGTGGCTTCGGGGGCGGAGCCGCTGGGGACGCCCTTCTTCAGGCTGGCGGCGTAGACGTCGACGTATTCCTGGCCGCCGAGCTGCATGAGGTCGTACATGACCTCATCGGTGACAGCGCGTTCGACGAAACGGTTGCCGCCCATGCCTTCGTAGCGGGAGAAGTCGATGGGGGCGCCGAATTTGACGGTCACCCTGTGGCGACGCCAGCGGAACGGGCCGGGCGGGCAGACCTCGAAGGTGCCGATGACAGCGACCGGGATGACGGGCACGCCGGTCTCGAGCGCGAGCCGCGCCAGGCCGGTCTTGCCCTTGTATAGGCGACCGTCGGGGGAGCGGGTGCCCTCCGGGTAGAGGCCGACGAGGTGCCCCTTGTCGAGCAGTTTGCGTGCGGCAATGAGCGCGTCCTCGGCCGCGGAGGCGCCGCTGCGGTCGATCGGGTACTGGCCGGTGGCGCTGAAGAAGAACTTCTGCAGCCGACCCTTGAAGCCGGGGGCGGTGAAGTACTCGGCCTTGGCGAGATAGCTGATCCGACGCGGGCTCATCAGGGGAGCGAACAACCAGTCCGAGAAGGACAGGTGGTTCCCGGCCAGGATGGCCGGTCCGTCGGCGGGGATATGCTCCGCGCCTTCGACCGTCGGACGGTTGTAGAGGTGCATGAACGGTCCTGGGAACAGGTACTTCAGCATCCAGTAGAGCATGGCGTCCTAACCCCCGCGGCCGGGATCGTTTACGAGTACAACCGTCTGTTGCCGACTTTACCGCTGGGTACAGATCACATCCAAGCGGAGCGGCGTATCTCACCACATGTTCTCGAGTTCTGATATCCGACCGCTCAGTGGGTGGAACGAGCCGCCCAGGAACGGCCGCGGCCGGTTTCGGCGAGGGTGGCCCTGGCGAGCTCCGCCGCGCCGATCATCCCCGCCGCCTCACCGAGCTGTGTGGTCCGGATCCGGGCGAGCGGCCGATGCCCGGCGCCGGTGATCGCCCGCGCGTACTCCTCGCGCGCCTCGTCCAGGAACTGCGGCGCCGAACTGCTTACGCCACCGGCGATCACGATCAGCCCGGGATCGAAGATATCGCTGACGAAGGCCAGTCCGAGCCCGAGCCAGCGGGCGAAATCGGCCATCACCGCAACGGCCAACGGGTCGCCGTCCTGGGCGGCCCCGGCCACCCGGCGTCCGGTCAGCGAACCTGGATCGCGCAGCACCTCGCGCGCCAGTACCGTCGAATGCACCGGGTCGGTGGCCAGCATTTCGATCGCGGTGTCGACCAGAGCCGTTCCGCTGCAATACCTTTCCCAGCAGCCGCGTTTACCGCACGGACAGGACCGGCCCTGCGGCACCACCTGCAGATGTCCCAGCTCAGGTGCGACGCCGTGCGTGCCCCGATACAGTTCGCCGTCGATGAGCAGTGCCGCGCCGATGCCGGTGCCGATCGCGACGAGTACCGAATTGTGCCCGCCCGCCGCCGCGCCGAAGCGGTACTCGGCCCACATGGCGGCATTGGCGTCGTGTTCGAGGATCACCGGTAGTTCGAGGCGTTCGGTGAGCCGCTGCGCGACCGGGGTGTCCTGCCAGGGCAGGTGCGGCGCGAAGCGCACTGTCGAGCGATCGGCGTTGATGAATCCGGCCACCGCGAGGCCGACCGCGCCGATCGGATGTCTGCGGCACAGTTCGCGGACCGCACGGTCCAGCGCGTTCTCCAGTGCGCGCGCCGAATGCGGTGTCGGCGCTACCACGGTGTCGAGCACCTCGCCGTCGCCGTCGACCACCGATGCGCGAATATTGGTGCCACCGACGTCGATTCCGACGGTCAGCGGTCGCGCATCTGCTACTCGCGCCGTCATGCCTTGATCGTCACGGGGATGCCGACATAGCGGGATCGCTTGCGCCCGGCCGAGTTCGACTGCCGTGTGCGGGTATCCGCGTCGGCGGGTGTGGATTCCGTATCCGGTGGATCGTCGTGCTGCCCGGAAGCGAACGAATGATCGTGCGGCACATCGTCTTCGGGCATCACCGGATCGACCGGCACACCGGCGAGCGCCTCGCGCAGCACGGTGACGATCGCGGTCCCGTGATCGGCCACCACCGCGAGCACATCGTGATGCTCACCGCGCACCAGCGCCGCGGCCGCGCAGACCGGGCACCAACTGCAACTCGACCAGTCCGGTTGTCCGTCGGCCGCGCGACGCAGCACGGGTTCGACCCGTTCCAGCACCGCCTCTGCAAGCAGCTTCAATTCCGCGGCGAATTCGCCGAGGCCGTCACCGGGCTCGGCAGCGCCGGGCCAGTCGTCACTCATACCGGCCACGCTTCCGGGTCCGGGTGGAAACGCACGATCAGATAGCCGTTGTCGAGTTCGGCGCCGTCGACCGTGCACCGTCGCAATACCGGCGCCAGGCGCACCCGGCGCCGGACCCCGTCCGCTCCCACGATCAAATCGTCCTCCACTCGTCCCAGTCGCAGCGTCGCCGGATCGACGACGGGCAGGTGCATCCGCAACGCGTACACCGAATGCAGACCGGTGCCCGATTCCAATCGAACCACCGGCTCGCCGGAACTTGTGCGAACCTCCGCCGGATTGTCGCTCAGCTTCGAGTCGGCATTCAACCGCTCACCCGAATCCATCGCATACGACAGCGCGGACAGGGACGTGAGCCCGACCGGTTCGGGCCCGGTGTGCTGTGCGATCAGCACCCGTGTCCCGTTCATACCCCGTTGCAGCCGGTTCACCACATCCAATTGTTCGGCGCGTCGATTCACATACCACTGCACGGCGGGATGGGCGGCCACCTCGAGCGCGGTCGGCGGGGGCACGGCGGGCAGCACCTTGTTCACCACCACCGCATCCAACCGCAGACCGAGCAGCGCCGCCGCCGAACGCACCCGCTCCGATTCGGCGATGGCGACCTGTTCGGCGACGGTGATCAGTCGCGCACCGGTGCGTCCGTGATCGGTGAGCAGATCGTGCACCTCGGTGACCGCCTTGACGATCCGCTCGACCGTGGTGGCCAGCACCGCGCGCCGCAGATCGGTGCCGACCATGCTCATCGCCCGCGCATGCGGCGGCCACATCCGCTCCACATATCCGAGCAGGGTTTCCGGCGCGGTGATGATGCGCAACATATCCGCCGAGGGCGGGCAGTCGACGACGATCACATCCCAGTCGTCCTCGGCGGCGAATTGGGTGATCTCCACCAGCATCAGCAGTTCCTGCACACCGGGCAGTCCGGTCAGCTCGGCCGGATCCAGTGCGGCCGGGTCGATGCCGTGATCGTGGTCGGTTCCGGTCGCGAGCACGCGCACCACCTCGCGGAACCGATCCTCCAGCAGCGCAAGGGAATCGACCTCGATCACATCGAGTCCGGACACTACGCTCGCGATCCCGGGCACAGTGCCGGGATCATGTGGAAATCGGAAGCCCAGCGCGTCGCCGAGCGAATGCGCCTGATCCAGCGAGGCCACCAGCACCCGCTGCCCCGCCCGGGCATAGGCCATGGCGGTAGCGCAGGCCAACGTCGTCTTGCCGACTCCGCCTTTGCCGATGAATAGTTCGACCCGAGTACCGGCCGCCTCGGGCTTGTGTGTGATCAGCCTTCGACCCGTTTCTTCAGTTCCTTGAGCGCGGTATCGGTGATCACCTTCTCGGCCTTGCGCTTGAACATGCCGATCATCGGAATATTCAGGTCGACGGTCAGCTCATAGGTCACCTCGGTGGTGCCGTCGGGCTGGTCGACGAGTTCATAGGTGCCGTCCTGCGCCTTCTGCAGTTCGCCGCTGATCAGCGTCCAGCTGACCGATTTGTCGTCGGGCCGCCAGGTGTAGGACAGCACGTAGGTGTCCTTGACGACTCCGGCATCCAGCACGAAGCGCGCGGTCCGGGCCCGGCCGTCGGCGCTCTTCTCCAGCACCTCAACGGTTTTCGCCGCCGAGACCCACTCCGGGTAGGACTCCAGATCGGCGATGACGGACATCACCCGCTGCGACGGTGCATCGATGATGATCGACCTCTGGGTCCTGTCGGCCATGGCGGACAACGATTCCTTTCAGCTGCTGTGCTCGTATGCGTCAGCGGGAGGTCGGTGCGGCGTGTGCCGGCGCGACACCGGCGGCGCGGCCCGCCTCCAGCCTGGCCTTGATCTCGAACGACATATCCTTGCCCGCCACCCGGCGCGCCCGATTCGCGGCGGCCATATCCCGTGTCGGCGCCTTCGGTTCGGCGTGCAGGAAGTAGTGCAGGATCACCCCGTCGAGTGCGGGCTCCAGCCATACCTCCATGGTTCCGGTCAGCGCACCGGTGACCGACCAGCGAATACCCTTGTCGGCCCGGTCTTCCCGGACGCCGAGGGTCAGATCGGGCCACCAGCGGCGCCAATTGTTCTCCCCGGCCAGGATCTCGGCGACCGCGGCCCCGGGGGCGGCGACAAACGTCTGATCAGCAATCTGAATACTGCTCACTGCTGCGCCTCGCTGACGCTCGGCTCCGCAGTGCGCACAGCGCGCTGGCACATGGTTCGCTCGCTGCGCTCGCTCACGGCTGCGCCTCGCTGACGCTCAGCTCCGCAGTGCGCACAGCGCGCTGGCACATGGTTCGCTTGCTGCGCTCGCTCACGGCTGTGCCTCGCTGACGCTCAGCTCCACCGTGCGCAAAACGTGCGCTGTGTCTTTGGTTCACTCGCTGACGCTCGTTCACAGCCCGAGCGTAGTAGATCACAGCCCCAACCTGTGAGCCGCCGTCGCCTTTATTGCAGCAGCTGACGCAGTCGCGCGCCCAGACTGTCCCAGCGCCACTGTTCCTCCACCCAGACGCGTCCCGCCGCGCCCATCTCGGCGGCGGCATCGCGATCGGACAGGATCTCGACGATGGCGTCGGCGATCTCGGTGGTCTTGCGTCCGTCGACGACGCGGCCGGTCTTGCCCTCCAGCACGGTCTCCGGCGCACCGCCCGAACGTCCGGCCACCACCGGCACTCCGGCTGCCGAGGCCTCCAGGTACACGATGCCCAGACCTTCGACGTCGAGTCCGGCCCCGCGGGTGCGGCTCGGCATGGCGAAGACATCGGCCAGGGTGTGATGGGCCGCCAGCTCGCTGGACGGGACCCGGCCGGTGAAGACCACGTCATCGCCGACGCCGATGGCCGCCGCGAGCCCGTGCAACTTGTCCTCGTACGGTCCGCCGCCCGCGACCACCAGCACCGCACCGGGAATCCGAGCGCGGATCTCGAGCATGGCGACGATCAACGCGTCCTGGCCCTTGCGCGGAACCAGCCGGGACAGGCACAGGATGGTCGGGCGATCGCCGAGGCCGTAGCGCTGGCGCAATTCCGCGCGGGCGGCCGGATCGGGCCGGAATACCTCGGTATCCACTCCCGGCGGCAGATATTCGAGCGCGGCATCCGGCCCGAACGCCGAGGCGAACCGGCCGCGCGTATATCTGCTGACATAGGTGACGACATCGGTGTGCTCACCGATCGCGCGCAATGCCTGCCGCGCACCCGGCAGCATGGACCAGCCGACCTCGTGCCCGTGTGTACTCGCCAGAATCCGGGTTGCGCCCACGCGCCGCAGCATCGGCGACAGCAGTGCCAGCGGCGCCGCCGCACCGAACCACACCGTGTCGCAGTTCTCGCTGCGCAGCAAGCGCGCGGCCCGCCGCAGCACCAGCGGGGTCGGCAGCATCAGCGTGGTCGGGTGGCGCACCACCTGGAACTTCTGCTTCGCATCGAATTTCAGATGACTGTCGCCACGCCACCGCGGAGCGTAAACGACCAGATCATCGGGCGGCAGCTCACCGGCCAACGCCTGCAGATACGACTGGATACCGCCCGGCCGCGGCGGGAAATCATTGGTAACCAGCAGAGTTCGGGCCATGCGAACAAACTACTTGGTGCGCCGTCACGCCGGTGACGACGGTTCACTCCGTCAGGCAGCGCGGGTGGACAACCAACCGCGCCAGTCGGCGACCAGATCGTCGCGGCTGGTGCCGAGCACATCGCGCATGATGCGGTCCTCGCTCGCGTGGTCCTGTTTGCCCGCGGCGATGCGGCGGTACAGCTCGACCAGGCGCGGCTGGTCGAACTTATCGGCGACGAACGCGCAGACCGACCACGCCTGCTCATAGGCGGCGACGGCACCGCTGCCCGCGAAGTCGGCGGCGGACGGGAGATCGCGGGGGACATCCCCGGCGCGAATGCGGGTGGCCACCGTCGGTGCGATATCGGCGAAATGATGTCCGGTGCCGAGGTGGGCCACGAATTCGGCGAAACCCTCGAGCATCCACTGCGGTGCGCCGTCGATGGTTTGGGCGCGCGTGGCGATATGGGTCAGTTCATGGCGCAGCAGGGTGCGCAGACCGTCGGCGTCGAGGCGGCGTCCGGCATCGGAGCTGAAGACCACGCGCTGGCCGGTCGGCTGGGTGCCAGGCACGAACGGATCGGCGACCGAGGCCGCGGCGACATCGGCGGGCATGCTCGCGCCCGAGCGCACCAGCGCCGCGAACTCCGACGGATTCGACGCGACCACCACCATCGCGGATTGGGCCCAGCCCGGCCCCCACACACCGGTGACGGCAGTGGTCGCGGCGGCGAGTTCGCCCGCGAGCGTATCGATTTCGGCCCGCTGCGCCGGATGACCGACGACCAGGGACTCCTGGCCGTTCCCGGTCGGCACCTGCTCCGTGACGAGTTGCCCGAAGGGCTCGAGCGTGCGCAGCACCGAGGCAAGGCGCGGATCGTCATCGGCGGCGCGCAGGCTGCCGATCGAAGTCGGCTGGGCCGCACGCAGTTTCGGCAGTACCGAATTGGGCATCATCAGCAGCGCACCGCAGGTTCCCGTCAGTACGGTGACCATCACGACGGTGGCGACGAACTGGAAGCGGCGCCGCACGAACAACCAGGCGTGGGCCCGCCGAAAGCTACTCATAGCTGATCAGTATCGCCGAGCCGAGTGATAGGGCGTCGACCCCATCGGCGCAACGGCTACCGGAACCCCGAACGTGGAGGCGTGCAGCATCATTCCATTGCCCGCATAGATGCCGACATGGGAGATATCGGAATAGAAGAACACGACGTCGCCGGGTTGCAGATCCGCCTTGTCCACCGGGGTGCCGTAGGAGGCCTGCTGCGAACTGGTTCGCGGCACATCCTTGCCGACCTGTTTGAAGGCCCACTGCACCAGGCCGGAGCAGTCGAACTGGTGCGGTCCGGTCGCGCCCCAGACATACGGGTCGCCGATGCGGGTGAGTCCGGCGGCCAATGCGCTGGTGCCGCTGCCGGGAACCAGCCCGCGCAGCAGGGTGTCGGTATCGAAACCGGGTGGGAACGGCGATCCGGCCAATGCCGATTTGTCCTTGGTGGACAACTGACCCCACGCCTCGACCACCTGCGCGATGGAGCCGGACAGACCGGCTCGCTTGCGTTCGAGATCGGCGCGCACCTGGTCGGCCTTGTCGGAAGCGGCGCGTGCGGTGTCGGCGGCGGCGCGTGCGGTCTTTTCCGCCTCGGTCGCGGCGGCGGTCGCCTGTTTGTAGAGATTGAGCTGCTCGGAGTTCTTGGCCGAGATCACGTCGATGGTGGACATCTGGTCCAGCAGACGCTGCGGCGAATCGCTCAACAGGACAGCGGAGAGTCGGCTGGTGCGCGCGCCCTGATAGGCGGCGATCACGGTGCGATCGATGATCGGCTGGAACTTGCGGACTTCCTCGCGGGCCGCATCGGCGGTCTGCGTGGCCGCGTCGAGTTTGGCGTCGGCATCGTGCAGGGCGTCGAGTTTGGTGTCGAGATCGGCCTGTGCGCCGAGTGCCTGTTGATTGAGCTGCTCGGATTCGCGGGACAGGTCGATCATCCGCTGTACGGCCTCACCGGCCGTGGTCGGCATGGCTGCCGGATCGGCTCCGGCTGGACTGCCTCCGGAGAGTGCGGCGCCCAAGACCGCGGCCGCTAATGCCCCTCCCACCAGACGTTTCCTGCGATATCTCCGGTGATGTGCTGTCACAGCGCGCCAGGCCCCGTTTCTCTCGTGAAGCGATCTTGTCGCCTCCGCAAGCTGCGGAACTTCTGCGGCGAACCCGCAAGCCGGGAAGGTCTCGATTAGGTTACGGAACGGCGTATGTCTGTGTCCAGTGGGCCACAAAACGATCACTCATGCCGTCCCGACGCCCGGCCGTCTCGTACGGCCGGGCGGGATGATCGAAAGAGCTGCTCAGAAGCGGCGCGCCCCGGCGACCGGCATGGAGGAGATCGGCGCGAGCTTCACCGGGGTGCCGGAGGTGGAGGCGTGGACGACGTTGCCGTCACCGGCGTACAGGCCGGAGTGGCTGCCGCCGTAGAAGGACACCAGATCGCCCGGCTGCAGGTCGTCGAGCGAGACCGGGGCGCCCGCGTTCAACTGCTCACCGCTGGTGCGCGGCAGCTCCAGACCGGCCTGCTGGTAGGACCACTTGACCAGGCCGGAGCAGTCGAAGGCGTTCGGGCCCGCGGCGCCGTAGACGTACGGCGAGCCGACCTTGCTCAACGCGGCGTCGAGCGCGATATCGCCGACGGTCTTCTTGGGGGCCATGAACGGCAGCGGGCCGGGGTTGGGCACCTCGATGCCCGGGATGCCCTGCGGGATCGGGATCTCGTTGGGTACGTCGAAGGTGCCGATGCCGGGGATGGTGACCGGCTGGGCCGAGGCGGGCGCGGCGGGCAACAGGAAGACGCCGAGCGAGGCAGCTCCGACGGCTCCGGCCGCGACGGCACGCTTGGCATGTCGCTTGACGGTGTTGGTCGCCATGATGCGGTACTTCCAATCTGCCCCACGACGCCGCACCCGGTGGTACAGCGGACTGCGTGTCGAAGCACCGTCGGGTGGTGCGCCGAACTCCGTGAGGTCTCGAAAAGGTTACGAACACATCACGGTGTTTTGTAAAGTCGGAGACATCCGAAATGGCGATGCTCAACAAATTCGCCGCCGAATATGTGCGACTTATGTCACACCAATCACGAAACGATAACGAAGCGTGATTTCCCAAGGATGGCGGCATCGCTGACGGTCTCCGCGACGTCTGAGGGCGGCGTGTCCCAGACGCTGAAATTCTCAGGATTTCCCCAGGTCGCTAAGGTATCTCCGCGTATTCTCGGCCGGGCGAGTCGGACCGGACGGTCTTCTCGTTGGCACCGCTGGCAGCACGCCGAGGGTGCCGACGCCGGGCGCCCGGGCGTGTCTGCCGATTGATGCAATTTGCCGAATATTGTGACGTGCGCCACTTTTTGGTGTTCTAGATCATTTCGTGGGAATCGGAGCGAAATCCTCGCCGTGTAATTCGGACATTTCTCTGCTGAAATCCCAGGTGGTTTTT
>NZ_BDBY01000130.1 GCF_001613225.1 Nocardia pseudovaccinii NBRC 100343 | reverse complement strand
TCGAGACCACGGGCACCAGCCCCGAAGGCGACGCCATCACCGAGATCGGTGCGGTGAAGGTGCGCGGCGGTGAGGTGCTGGGGGAGTTTGCGACCCTGGTGAATCCGGGAAGGGCCATACCGCCCGCGATCGTGCAGATCACCGGGATCACCACCGCGATGGTCTACGAGGCCCCCCGGATCGAGGCGGTGCTGCCGGGTTTTCTCGAATTCGCCAAGGGCGCGGTGCTGGTCGCGCACAACGCCCGCTTCGATATGGCCTTCCTGCGCGCCGCGGCGGCCCGCATGGATACGTCGTGGCCGAGCGGGCCGGTGGTGTGCACGGTGAAGCTGGCGCGGCGCGTCCTCGCCCGTGACGAGGCCCCCTCGGTCCGGCTCGGGGTGCTCGCGCCGCTGCTCGGTGCGGGCACTCAGCCGAACCACCGCGCACTCGACGATGCGAGGGCGACAGTGGACGTGCTGCACGCCCTCATCGGACGGGTCGGCAATCTCGGCGTGCACAGCCTGACCGAACTGCTCGACTATCTGCCGAATGTCACACCGCGCCAACGTGCGAAGCGGGTGCTCGCCAATGATCTGCCGTCGAGTCCGGGCGTCTATCTCTTCCGCGGGCCCTCCGACGAAGTCCTCTATATAGGGACGGCCGTGAATCTGCGCCGACGCGTGCGTAATTACTTCACCGGATCCGAGACCCGCGGCCGGATGAAAGAGATGGTCTCCCTTGCCATCCGGGTCGACCATGTGGTGTGCGCGCACGGTCTGGAGGCCGGGGTGCGCGAGCTGCGGCTGATCGTCGCGCATACGCCGCCTTATAACCGGCGGTCGAAATTCCCGAAGCGCGGTTGGTGGATAACGCTGACCGACGAACCTTTTCCCCGATTCGCGATCGCGCGCACACCGACCGCGGATGCGTTGGGGCCCTTCCCTTCCCGGATGGACGCGAACGACATCGCGCTGACCATCGCGGAGCACAGCGGCCTGCGCACCTGCACCGCGCGACTGCCGCGCGAGGGTCGCCACAACTGTCCGCCCGCGGTGGTCGGCGGATGTCCGGCGGCCGTCAGCGGCACTCCTATATATAGGGAGGAATACGAGCCCGCCGCCGCGGCCGTCCGAGCGCTGTTCGCGGGGCATTCCGACGCGGCGCTGCGGGCCATGCTCGACCGCATCGAAACCCATTCGCACGCAGAACATTTCGAGGCCGCCGCCCGACTGCGCGACCGGACCGTCGCGGTGGTGCGGGCGCTGCACCGTACCCAGCGACTCGCCGCGGTGGCGCGGATCGCCGAACTGATCGCGGCGCATCCGGACGGTGCGGGCGGTTGGGAGTACGCGGTGATCCGCTATGGGCGACTGGCGGGGGCAGGCACCTCGGCGCGGAGTGTTCCGCCCATGCCGGTGATCGAACGCATCGTCGCGGCATCGGAGACCGTACTGCCGGATCCGGTGCCGCCGTTGCGCGGCGCGTCGCCGGAGGAGGTCGGTCTGGTGACGCGATGGTTGGGGCGGCCGGGGGTCCGGATCGTGCGCACGAGTGAGGGATACGGCGAGCCGATCCGACGTGCCGGACGCTGGGCCGGATGGGCGGATGTCGCCGATGCGGCCGCACGGGCCCGGCCGCACGGGCCGGAGACCGAACTCGCGGAGTACAAGGGCGGTGACCGCCTAGGCTGACAGCCATGATTACCGCGATCGTGATGATCCAGGCCGAGAACGCCCGCATTCCGGAGACCGCACAGGCGGTCGCCGACACCGTGGGCGTGACCGAGGTCTATTCCTGCGCGGGCGATGTCGACCTGATCGCGATCGTGCGGGTGCGCGACCACGAGGAGATCGCCGAGGTGGTGACCGGCCGGATCGACAAGACCCCCGGCGTCGCCCGCACCACCACCCACATCGCCTTCAAGTCCTACTCCAGCGCCGACGTCGAAGCGGGCTTTTCCCTCGGCGAGTGAGCCGTACTCAGCTCTGTACCGCCACAAGAGGTCTGCCGACATGCGGCGCACGATGAGCGCCGCGGCGGTCAGTTGTCGCCGAGGGTGTTGGTGAGCTTGGCCCAGCGATCGAGCAGGGCCGCGGATCTGCCGGTGTCGATGGCTTCGGCGGCGCGATCGATGCCCGTGGCGATGGCGTCGTGGATATCGCCGTTCGGATCGCCGACCCCCTGAGACAAGTCGTAGGCGACGATGGCGGCGGCGGAGTTCAGCAGTACGGCATCGCGCACCGGGCCCGCGCTACCCGCGAATACGCTGCGTGCGACACCCGCATTGACCTCGGCGTCGCCGCCGCGCAACGCGTCCAGCTCGACGCGCGCGATGCCGATGCGGGTCGGATCGATGGTGGTTTCGCGCAGTTTTCCGCCCGACACCACCCACGCTTCGGTGGTGTCGGAGGTGGTGATCTCGTCCAGGCCGTCATTGCCGCGCACCACGATGGCGCTGGCGCCGCGCTCGGCGAAGACCCCGGCGATTACCGGCAGTAGTTCGGGGAACGCGCAGCCGACCAGCCCGGCCCGCGGTTGCGCGGGGTTGGTGAGTGGGCCGAGCACATTGAAAACGGTGGGGATGCCGATTTCCTTGCGGGCCGGACCGGCGAAGCGCAACGCGGGGTGGAACAGCGGCGCGAAGCAGAAGCCGATGCCGACCTCGCGCACGCAGCGAGCGACGGCCTCGGGGCCGAGGGCCAGCTTCACGCCCAATGCCTCCAGCACGTCGGCGCCACCGCTCTTCGAGGAGGCCGCGCGATTGCCGTGCTTGACCACGGGCACACCGGCCGAGGCCACCACGATCGAGGACATCGTCGAGATATTCACCGAACCGGACCGGTCACCGCCGGTCCCGACAATGTCCACCGCGTCACCGTCGACGTGCACCAGGCGGGCGTGGCCGAGCATGCCCGCGGCCATGCCGGACAGCTCGGTAGGAGTCGGGCCCTTGATCTTCATCGCGACACCGAATGCGGCGATCTGCGCCTGCGTCGCGTTGTCGGTGAAGATCTCGTCGATCACCCAGGTCGTGTCGTCCGCTGCCAGATCGCCGCCATCGGCAAGGGTCCCGAGTACTTGGGGCCAGCTGCGCATGTCCACTTCTCCTGTCACCACTGGTTCGCGCACCAGTCTGTCGCGATAGAGCGTAGTGGTCGAGACGTTATTACCGCTGCGCGGTCGGGGAACCCGGTTGCAGGGCGTCCCAGCCGTCCGTGACGCCGTCGTGGCGCTGGGCGAGACCGACCATCCTGGCCCGCTCCTGCGAACAATGCAGTGCGTCGAGCAGTTGAACCCGCTGCAGGATCAGCGATTCCAGTTCGTGTGGACCTTCGGTGCGTGGCGCCGCGGCGTAACCGTCCTGGGCTGCGATCGCACACACCTCATCGATCCGATCGGGCGGAATGCGCAGGTGATGGCGCAGCAGCGCGGGCTCGTCGGCTTTGAGAGCCGAGGCGCGCGCGAGTGTTGTCGAACACGCCTCGGAGTCATCGAAGCACTCCGCTACGACTACTAGATCGGTACGGGTCGGATCCAGCGGTTCGGGTTCGTTCCCGCCGAACAGCCGTTGCCACCAACGCGTCACATCCGCCTCCTGATCTCAGCTTTTACTTACCAACGCCTGCCATGCACGCCAAGGGAGTCACACAGGTCGTCCCACCTGCCGCGCCGCAGCTGCGCGCGCTCGTGAACAACACGCCGTCCACCTCGGTCGAGACACCATCTGTCCGTGCGTTTTCCGACACGGGAGGACAAGTTTCGCACCCGGGTACTTGTGTCGTACTACGACGAGTCATACTTACCCCCGTGACGACCGCAGTAGGGACCCCAGGATCGGCCATTACTCAGCGTGTGCATTCGCTGAACCGGCCCAACATGGTGAGCGTCGGTACCATCATCTGGCTGTCTAGCGAGCTGATGTTCTTTGCCGGGCTCTTCGCGATGTACTTCGTCGCGCGCGCCCAGGCCCACGGCAACTGGCCGCCGGAACCGACCGAGCTGAACCTGAAGCTTGCCGTGCCGGTCACCACCGTGCTGGTCGCCTCGTCGTTCACCTGCCAGATGGGTGTGTTCGCGGCGGAGAAGGGCGATGTGTTCGGCCTGCGCCGCTGGTACGTCGTCACCCTGATCATGGGTGCCTTGTTCGTGGCCGGTCAGGGCTACGAGTACACCAACCTGGTCAAGGAAGGCACCTCGATCTCGAGCAGTGCCTACGGCTCGGTGTTCTACATCACCACCGGTTTCCACGGTCTGCACGTCATCGGCGGTCTGATCGCCTTCGTGTTCCTGCTGGTCCGCACCAAGGTCAGTAAGTTCACCCCGGCACAGGCCACCGCCGCGATCGTCGTCTCGTACTACTGGCACTTCGTCGACATCGTCTGGATCGGGCTGTTCGCCACGATCTACTTCGTCCGCTGAGTCGAGCCAGTACCCCCAAATCTTTTGCACAAGTCGGTTCCGTCTACTCCAAAGGGACACAGATGAGTTCATCTCCCCCGTCAGCGCCAGAGCCCGCCAGCCCCAGCGCGGCGATCAGCGGCCAAGATGTCGCGGCCAGCAAGACGCGCAAGCAACGCCGTATGCGGCGTCGCATCGCGGGTGGGCTTGCGCTGTTGGTGGGCCTCGTCGGAGCCGGATTCCTCGCCACCGCGATCACGCCGGACCCCCAGGTCGCGACCGCGCACGAGGACCAGTCCGCGCTGATCCGCGACGGTAAGCAGCTCTACGAGACCTCCTGCATCACCTGCCACGGCGCCAACCTGCAGGGCGTGCCCGACCGCGGTCCGAGCCTGATCGGCGTCGGCGAGGCGGCCGTCTACTTCCAGGTCTCCTCGGGTCGCATGCCGCTGGCCGCCAACCAGGCTCAGGCCACGCGCAAGCCGCCGAAGTTCGATGCCCATCAGACCGACGCCCTCAGCGCGTACGTCGCCGCCAACGGGGGCGGCCCCTCCGTGGTGCGCGACGCCAACGGCGAGATCGCGCAGGAATCGCTGCGCGGGCCGGACATCGCTCGCGGTTCCGAGCTGTTCCGGATGAACTGCGCGTCCTGCCACAACTTCACCGGCCGGGGCGGCGCGCTGTCCTCCGGTAAGTACGCGCCGCCGCTGGAGCCCGCCAGTGAGCAGCAGATCTACGCCGCGATGCTCACCGGCCCCGAGAACATGCCGAAGTTCTCCGACCGGCAGCTGAGCCCGGAAGAGAAGCGCGACATCGTCGCCTACGTCAAGAACGCCACCGAGGAGAAGAGCCCCGGCGGCTGGGATCTCGGCGGGTTCGGTCCCGCGACCGAGGGTCTGGCCATGTGGGTGGTCGGCATCACGCTCGTCGTCGGCGCCGCGATGTGGATCGGATCACGTTCATGAGCGAAAGCAAGGAGCCAACTGACATGGGTCGGCCGGATGAGGGCCACGACGGCGCGGAGCCGTCGAACGAGCAGGTGAACACCACACCGGCTGAGCCCACCGAGGAAGAACTCGACGCGATGTCGCGCGACGAGCTGGTCAAGCTCGGCACCGAGCGCGACGGCGTCGACGTCGCCTACCGGCGCGAGCGGTTCCCGGTGCCGGGCACCCGCGCCGAGAAGCGCGCCGAGCGGCAGGTCTCGTTCTGGTTCGCGGTCTCCGGTATCGCCGCCGCGGTCCTGGTCGGGGTGTTCTTGTTCTGGCCATGGGAGTTCAAGGGCTCGAACGAGGAAGGCCACACCGCCTACTCGCTGTTCACCCCGCTGGTCGGCCTCAGCCTCGGTATCGCCGTGCTGGTCATCGGCGTCGCGGTCGTGCTGATCCGCAAGAAGTTCATCCCGGCCGAGCTGTCGATCCAGGTGCGCCACGACGGGCCCTCGCCCGAGGTCGAGCGCCGCACCCTGGTCGCCGAGCTGCAGGACGCGCTGGACACCTCCACGCTGGGTCGCCGCAAGATGATCACCCGCACCGCGGGCGCCGGTGTCGGCGTGCTCGGTATCGGTGCGCTGCTGGTCTTCGTCGGCGGCATGATCAAGAACCCGTGGGCCAAGGGCGACAAGTCGCCGCTGTGGGTCTCGGGCTGGACCCCGGACTTCCCCGGCGAGACGATCTACATCCGTCGCGACACCGGTCGCCCCGAGGACGTCATGCTGGTGCGTCCCGAGGATCTGGACGCGGGCGCGATGGAGACGGTGTTCCCGTGGAAGGAGAAGTGGCGCGGTGACGAACACGCGACGCTGCAGTCCCTGCGCGGTATCCGCAACGCCGTCATGCTGATCCGGCTGCGCACCGAGGACGCGCAGAAGGCCATCAAGCGCAAGGGGCAGGAGAGCTTCAACTACGGCGACTACTTCGCCTACTCGAAGATCTGTACCCACCTCGGTTGCCCGACGTCGCTGTTCGAGCAGCAGACCAACAAGATCCTGTGCCCCTGCCACCAGTCGCAGTTCCTGGCGACCGAATGGGGTAAGCCGGTCTTCGGTCCCGCCGCTCGCGCACTGCCGCAGCTGCCGATCACCGTTAATTCCGAGGGCTACCTGGTCGCTGCGGGCGACTTCATCGAGCCGCTCGGACCGGCCTACTGGGAGCGTCGTTCATGAGCGAACGAAGTGAGCGAATCATGTGCCAGCGTGCAGGGCACATGCCGGAACCGAGCGCTAGCGAGGTGGAGGCATGAGTCCTTCAGCCGCAGCCCAAGCCAACTCCGCGGACGAGCGGTATCGCGCCGCGGCGTTCGTGAAGCGGTCGATCAACAAGGTCTTCCCGACCCACTGGTCGTTCCTGCTCGGCGAGATCGCGATGTACAGCTTCATCATCCTGCTGCTGTCGGGTGTGTATCTGACGCTGTTCTTCGATCCGTCGATGAGCGAGGTCGTCTACAACGGCGCCTACCAGCCGCTGCGTGGTGTGACCATGTCGCGGGCCTACGAGACGGCGCTGAACATCTCCTTCGAGGTGCGCGGCGGTCTGTTCGTGCGCCAGGTGCACCACTGGGCCGCGCTGCTTTTCGCGGCCTCGATCATCGTGCACCTGTTCCGCATCTTCTTCACCGGTGCGTTCCGCAAGCCGCGTGAGGCGAACTGGGTCATCGGCTGCCTGCTGCTGATCCTGGCCATGTTCGAGGGCTTCTTCGGTTACTCGCTGCCCGACGATCTGCTCTCGGGTACCGGTCTGCGGGCCGCGTTCGGCGGTATCACGATGAGTATCCCGATCGTCGGCACCTGGATGCACTGGCTGATCTTCGGTGGTGACTTCCCCGGCGACATCATCATTCCGCGCCTGTACATCGCGCACGTGCTGCTGTTCCCTGGCATTATCCTGGCGCTGATCGCCGCGCACGTCGCGCTGGTCTGGTACCAGAAGCACACGCAGTTCCCCGGCCCTGGCCGCACCGAGAACAATGTCGTCGGTGCGCGCATTGTGCCGGTGTTCGCCTCGGATCAGGGCGCGTTCTTCGCCTTCACCCTCGGCATCGTGGCGATCATGGCCGGTGTGCTGCAGATCAACCCGATCTGGAACATGGGTCCGTACAACCCCTCGCAGGTGTCGGCGGGTTCGCAGCCCGACTTCTACATGATGTGGACCGACGGTCTGGCGCGTCTGATGCCGCCGTGGGAGCTCTACCTCGGTCGCTACACGGTGCCCGCCGTGTTCTGGGTGGCGCTGATCATGGGTCTGGTGTTCACGGTGCTGATCCTGTACCCGTGGATCGAGAAGCGCCTCACCGGCGACGATGTGCACCACAACCTGCTGCAGCGCCCGCGCGACGTGCCGGTGCGCACGGCGATCGGTGCGATGTCGATCGGTTTCTACGTGGTGCTGACGCTCTCGTGTGTCAACGACATCCTGGCGCTGAAGTTCGACATCTCGTTGAACGCCACCACCTGGATGGGTCGCATCGGCCTGCTGGTCGTGCCGCCGGTGGCGTACTTCCTCGCCTACCGGTTCTGCATCGGTCTGCAGCGCAGTGACCGGGCGGTGCTCGAGCACGGCATCGAGACCGGTGTGATCAAGCGTCTGCCGCACGGTGAGTACATCGAGGTGCACCAGCCGCTGGGCCCGGTCGACGATCACGGCCACCCGATCCCGCTGGAGTACCAGGGCGCGACGGTGCCCAAGAAGATGAACAAGCTGGGTTCGGCCGGTAAGCCGGGCACCGGTAGCTTCCTGCGCGCCGACCCGCCGCACGAGATCGAGCAGGCCTTCGAGGACGACCACGCGGAAGAGCACAAGCAGCTCGCCGTACTGCAGAAGGTTCAGGAGAAGGCGAACGGTCAGAACGGTAAGTCCGCGCACTGACAGACAAAGTAAAGGCCCCGAGTCGAATTCGACTCGGGGCCTTTCGCCTTTATAGGGAGACTCGGCGGCGGGCTGCCTCGATGGCCTCGAATTTGGCCAGGTTGTGGCGGGCGTCGGCGAGTGCGTCGTGGGCGTCCGGGGGGACCGGCGGCAGTTCGGGACGACCGTGGGCCTCCCAGTGTTGCCGCAGCTCGTTGGTGTAGCGGGGTAGGGCGTTGGGCAGATCGATCATGGAGCCCCAGAGCTGGCACAGGGCGACGTGGTCGTAGGCGGCCACCCAGGCCCACAGTTCGGGGGTGACGCTGGGCCGCGGGACCAGGAATTCGTAGAGGTCTTTGCGAATCTGTTCGCGGCTGCGCCAGCGCGGAGAGGCGGGCGGCGGAAGCTGCGGAAGCACGTACCTGCGTACCCACGGACCCGCTCGTTCGGGATCGAATTCGGTTGAGACCGCGTAGTATTCGCGGCCGTCCTCGCAGACCACACCGATCGATACGAGGTCGATGGTCGACCCGTCCTCGATGAATTCGCAGTCATAAAAATATCGAAGCGAGATCGGTCTCTCCTCCAAAGATCGGTACGGTGCGGCGTTACTGCCCGGCAATTCACCCTAGGTGGGCAGAATCCACCCCTAATACCGGGTACCTGCATGCTTCGGGGTGTCCGTATTCTGAACGAGTGAACTGGACCGTCGACGTACCCATCGATCGCCTGCCGGAGCTGCCGCCGCTGCCCGCCGAGCTGCGGAGGCGGCTGGACGACGCGTTGGCGCGCCCGGCGCTACAGCAGCCGGGGTGGGATCCGGAGCAGGCGGCAATGATGCGGACCGTGCTGGAGAGTGTGCCGCCGATCTGCGTACCCGCCGAGGTGGAAGAGCTGCGCGGGCAGCTCGCGCAGGTCGCGCGCGGCGAGGCCTTCCTGATGCAGGGCGGTGACTGCGCGGAGACCTTCGCCGACAACACCGAACCGCATATCCGCGGCAATATCCGCACGCTGCTGCAGATGGCCGTCGTGCTCACCTACGGCGCCAGCCTGCCGGTGGTCAAGGTCGCGCGCATCGCGGGGCAGTACGCGAAGCCGCGCTCCTCGGATACCGACTCGCTCGGCCTCAAGTCCTACCGCGGTGACATGGTGAACTCGCTGGTCGCCGATGCGAAGGTGCGCGAACACGACCCCTCGCGACTGGTGCGCGCCTACGCCAACGCCAGCGCGGCGATGAATCTGGTGCGCGCGCTGACCGGGGCGGGCATGGCGGATCTGCACCGTGTGCACGACTGGAACCGCGATTTCGTGGCCCAGTCGCCCGCGGGTGCGCGCTATGAGGCGATGGCCGGGGAGATCGACCGCGGTCTGGCCTTCATGACCGCCTGCCGGGTGAACGATCCGAGCCTGCAGTCGGCCCGCATCTACGCCAGCCACGAGGCGCTGGTGCTGGACTACGAGCGCGCCATGCTGCGCCTCGGCCAGAATCCGGCGGGCGAGCCGGTGCTCTACGACCTGTCCGCGCACTTCCTATGGATCGGCGAGCGCACCCGTCAGCTCGACGGCGCGCATATCGCCTTCGCGGAACTGCTGGCCAACCCGATCGGCCTCAAGATCGGCCCGACCACCACGCCGGATCAGGCGGTCGAGTACGTCGAGCGGCTCGATCCCAATAACGAGCCGGGTCGGTTGACCATCGTCTCGCGCATGGGCAATAACAAGGTTCGCGACGTGCTGCCGCCCATTATCGAGAAGGTGCAGGCGACCGGGCACCAGGTCATCTGGCAGTGCGACCCCATGCACGGCAACACCCACGAGGCCTCCACCGGCTACAAGACCCGGCACTTCGACCGGATCATCGACGAGGTGCAGGGCTTCTTCGAGGTGCACCATGCACTCGGCACGCATCCCGGCGGTCTGCACATCGAACTGACCGGTGAGGATGTCACCGAATGCCTCGGCGGCGCACAGGACATCTCCGATCTGGATCTGTCCGGTCGCTACGAGACCGCATGTGACCCTCGGCTGAACACCCAGCAGTCACTGGAGCTGGCCTTCCTGGTCGCCGAAATGCTGCGCTGACCAAGGTCTTCCGAAAGGAGCGCCGCGACATGCGGCGCTCCTTTGTCGTCAGGGCAGCGCGGTCAGCGAAACGGTACTGCCCGCCTCGACATTGGAACCCACGCCAGGAACTTGGCCGATCACCACGGAACTGTCGGACGGGGCGAGCTGACGCACCGCCACCACCAAGCCGAGCGCCTGCAGCTTGGAGCGGGCGTCACCGACGCTCGAGCCGACCAGCAGGGGCACCTTCACGGCATTCGAGACGACCAAGGTGATGCCGTCGCCGGACTGGATCGTGGCGCCCGCGGCCGGTTCGGTGGCGATGACCTTATCCGCCTCGACGGTGCGGTCGTACTGAGTTCTGGTCTCGCGCACCGTGATTCCGGCCGCGGTGAGCACCTGATTCGCTTCCCCGGTGGTCTTGCCGCGCACATCGGGCATCTTCACCGGCTGAGATCCCTTGCTCCGGTACACCTTCACCTGCGCGGCCAGCGGCAGGACGGTGCCGGGCGCCGGATCCACCTTCGCGAAGGTGCCCTTGGGTGCGGTGCTGCCGGTTTCGCCCGCGTCCACCGGTTGCAGTCCGGCATCGCGAATGAGCTGGTTGACCTTCGAAATGTCGTCGCCCGCTTTGATATCCGGCACCCGGGGTTTGCCGCTGGAGATCAGCACGGCCACCGTCGAACCCTTGGTGACCTTGGATCCGGCCGAGGGATCGGTGCCGACCACGCCACCGACCGGGATGGTGTCGGAGGTCTTCTGTCTGATCTCGGTGTCGAAACCGGCATCCGCCAGCGCCGAAATCGCGCTGGCCTGATCCTTTCCGGCCACCGAAGGGACGGCCGAGTAGCGCCCGATGCCCAACCACCAGCCGCCGATCCCGACCAGCAAGGTCAGGACCGCGACGATGGCGACCCAGAGCAGGACCGTGCGGCGCGATTTGGTCCGGTCGTCCGCGAAGGGGGACGGCTGCGGCGAATGCGATGGTGCGTAGTGATCGCGGTAGGTGTCCGGCGGCCCGTAGTTATCGGGCGGACCGTAGTCGGGCACCCGTGGCCGCGCCGCGGTGACGACCTTGGTGTGCTGCTCGGACTGTGGTGGCGGTGCCGCGGCCCTGGCCTGCGGCGGGGTCGGTGTGGCAACTTTGAAGCTGGCGCTGAGATGTTCGGCCGACTCCTGGGGTGCTGGCACCCGATACGGCGGCAGATTCAGCGCGACCCCGATCGAATGCAGTTCGGCCGCCATCTCGTTGGCATCGGCGAAGCGATGCGCGGGTTCGCGGTTGGTGGCCCGCGCGATCAGCTCGTCGAACTCCCGCGGGACACCGGAGATGAATTCACTCGGGCTGGGCACATCGTTCTCGATGCGCTGATATGCCACCGATAGCGAAGTGTCGCCGGTGAACGGGACCTGGCCGGTGAGCAGTTCGAAGATGAGGATGCCGAAGGAGTAGACATCGCTGCGGGAATCGGCGGTGCCCGCGGTCACCTGTTCGGGTGACAGGTACGCGGCGGTGCCGAGAATTACGCTGGCCGAGGTGGTGTTCGCGGCTGCGACGGCACGCACCAGACCGAAATCGGCGATCTTGACCTCGCCGGAATCGGAGATCAGCACATTCTCCGGTTTGATATCGCGATGGATCAGGCCCGCCGAATGCGCGACGCCGATCGCGGCCAGTACCGGCTCGGCGACCGCGCGCACCGCATGCGGAGGCATCGGACCGCGTTCGCGCAGCAGCTCGCGCAGCGTGCCGCCCTCGACCAGCTCCATGATCAGGAACGGATACTCGCCGTCCACACCCTGGTCATAGACCGCGACCAGGGACGGATGCTTGAGCTTGGCGACCGCGCGCGCCTCGAATTCGAACCGGGTGAGGAACTGGGGATCGGCGGCGAACTTGGGATCCATTACCTTGATGGCGACCGGACGGTCCAGACGGGTATCCACCCCGCGGAAGACCATCGACATCCCGCCCCGCGCGATCGGCGCGTCGATGCGGTAGCGCCCCTCCAGGATTTGCCCGATCAAGTGATGTCCTCCGGCTTTCACAAACTTCTCACCCCTCGCTCCGATGCGACAAGCGATTGACCGCCTCGCGCGGCCCGCTCACGATCGTAGCCGTGTCGAATCGCTGTGTTTTCGGCCGCGCGGGCGCGGCGTGTTCGCGGCCCCCTGGTCTCTCGCGTCCGAGCCGTCGAGACTCGCGCCTGCGTCGCGCAACCGATGGTTCGTGGCCACCAGGGTGTCGAATCGCGCGGGAACCGTCCAGGGTGTCTCGAGCCACGCGGCGCGGGACCGTCTACCGTTATCCGGGTGAGTGCATTTCCTTGCAGTGACGATGTTCTTCCCCAGTCGGAGGCGGTGATCCCGCTGCCCGAGGTGGCCGACAAGCTCGGGCTCGTGGTGACCCGAGTGCATCAGATGCTGCGCGACCACCAGTTGCTCGCCCTGCGCCGCGATGGAGTGGCAGGCGTGCCCGAGCGATTCTTCGACGATACCGGTGCGATCGTGAAGTCGCTGCCGGGCCTGATCACCGTCATGAAAGACGCCAAGTACACCGACGAGGAGATCCTGGAGTGGATCTTCACCGACGACGAGAGCCTGCCCGGTAAGCCCGTCGACGCATTGCACGGCCCGCTCGCGCGCGAGGTCCTGCGCCGCGCCGCAGCCGAGCCGTTCTGAGTAATTACCTGCGCAGCGCGGCGGTGGTGAATTCCGCCGCCGCGACACGCAGACGTCGGTGGCGGGGGACCACGGCGCGGCGCGCGAATACCGCGTAGTCGGAGTGTTCGATTTCATCGAGAATGCCGGAGTAGAGCGTGCTCGCGGTGCGAATGGCCGGGCGCACACGGGGGTCGAGTAGGTCGATGCCCGGGTTCGCGAAGCGGTAGCGGTCGCGGTTGATCGCGATCAGGTGGGCCAGTGCGCGGCGGACCCGCTGGTCGGTGTGGCCGACGCGGTGGCAGTGGGCCAGCAGGTCTACGTTCACGCCGAAGGCCGCGAGTTCGTCGGTGGGGAGGTAGATCCGGCCCCGGTCCAGATCCTCGGCGATATCGCGCAGGAAGTTGGTGAGCTGAAAGGCTTCGCCGAGGGCGGCGGCGGCGGGTTCGGCCTCGGCTACCGTGCCGACCGTGCCGAGCACCGGCAGCAGTTGCAGACCGATCGCGGCCGCGGAACCGCGCATGTAGTCGCGCAGTTCGGTCATGGTGGCGTAGTCGGCGCGGAAGTGCGCGGTTCCCGGCACATCCATGCGCATGGAGTCCAGGAAGGTCCAGAAGTGCTGGGGCGCAATGTCGTAGCGCTGGATGGTGTCGGCCAATGCGGCCAGTACCTGGGTGCGGCGGTCGGTGGGAGGCGTTGCCTGTTCCAATGCGACGCGCAGTTGTTTCTCGACCAGATCGAGTTCGCCCGCGGGGCCGTGTTCGGCGTCGTACGCCGGATGATCGACGATGTCGTCGACCATGCGTGCGAAGGCGTAGAGCGCGTGCACCGCGGGTCTTCGTGGTGCGGACAGCAGGCGGGTGGCGAGGAAGTAGGTGCGTCCGTGTTCGGCGGCGATCGCTCGGCAGACGCGGTATGCCGCGGCCAGTTCCGAGGCGCGGGCGGGTAGCGCGACCTCGGTCATGACCGGGTGACGGCGACCGGATTGCTCTCCGGTGGGGTGGCGCGCAATCGCAACGGGTCGACCCGTCGCAGTGACAGGGCCGCGACCACGGCCGCGAACGTCGCGGCGGCCACGTGCCCGAAGCTGTAGAGCCCGATCGAGCCGTCCGGCTGGAAGACCAGCATCAACCAGGTGCACAGCCCGACCAGCACCATCAGCGTGGTGGTGGACAGTGCGAACCCGGCGGCCAGCGCCAGCGGCCAGGAGTAGTACCAGGGCAGTGCGGCGGGCGAGAGGATGACGATGGCGACGAAGGCGATGAGGATGCCGAAGACCGCCTCGCGCTCGCTGTGCCGGAACCGCCACCAGGTCCACGCCAGCACGGCGATCAGCGCCAGCGCGCAGAGTGCGCGGGTCACCGCGAGCACCGGATCCATCGGGAACGGTGTCACCCAGCGGACCATATGCGCCATGATCGTCGGCAGCGACAGCCAGTTGATGATCTTCTTCGAGCCCGACAGCGCGGTCAGCCAGCCGATGCCGACCCCGGCGATGGCCGAGGCGGCCACGAAGACCACCGCGAACACGCTCAAGCCGAGTCCGGCGATCTTGGCGAACATCAGCGCCGGATGCGGTACTTCCGCACTCGGTCGCGCGGGTTCGGCCTCGCTCTCGACGTGCTGGGGCGCACCCGGTGATTGCGCGGCGCGTTGCAGCGCCCGGCGTTCACGTTCGTGCAGCATCCAGATCCACACCAGGAACGGCAGTGCGACACCGGCGGTCGCCTTGATGGCGACGCCGATCGCGACGACCACGATGCCCGCCACATGATGGCGCTCCAGCACGAGTGCGATACCCGCGCACATGAGCCCGACCATGAGCATTTCGTTGTGCACGCCGCCGATGAGGTGGATCAGCACCAGCGGGTTGAGCACCGCCAGCCACAGCGCGACCGTCGGCTTACCGCCGAGATGTTTGGTCAGATACGGCACCGCCCACATCATCAGCGCCAGTCCAGGTAACATGACCAGCCGCAGCGCGATGGTGCCCGCGACCACGTTATCGCCGGTGATCGCGGTGATCGCATTGCCGAGCAGCAGGAAGATCGGACCGTATGGCGCGGTGGTGGTGGTCCAGACCGGGCTCACATTGTCGAGCAGCACGCCGGGATTGGCGACCGGCGGGGAAACGTAGGGATCGAAGCCGTCGCGTAGCAGTGCGCCCTGGGCCAGATACGAATACGCGTCCCGGCTGAACATCGGCACCGCGAACAGCAGTGGGAAGATCCAGATGCCGACAATCGCGCGCAGCTCGTTCAGCGTGACCCCGGCGTCGGGCCGATCGCCGAATCCGATCGTGGTGCGACCAAGGCGCACCCACGCGGTGATCATCAACAGCACACCGACCCAGATGACCATGGTGGACAGCACATAGCCGTGCCCGAATCGCAGCCAGGACAGATGCATCGCCTCGAGCAGCGGATCGCGCTTGCGCACGCTACCCGCGCCGAATCCGCCGAAGGTGATCATCAGCGCGCCGAAGAAACCGAGCAGCGCCGAATGTCCCTCGGGGCTGCGGGCGAAGTCGGCGGTGGTCCGCAGCCAGGCCCGGAACCCGTGTTCGTCGACGGCCCGCGGTGCCTGGCGCGCCGGGACGCTCGACGGACGCGCCTCGTCTTCGGTCGCGGTGATCGAGTCGTCGGTGGGCGCGGGGGCCGTCATCTCAGGGGGATGCATGTGGTGTCGGTCCCCCCGGAGTGGTCGGCGGTCGCAACCGCAGGCTGATAGGTCGGCCGTTAGTTTATCGGCTCGCCGGGAACACTATCCCGCTGGTGCGTGGGGATTCATCCCGAGTGGCTCGCGTGGTGCCGATAATTCGGTTTGCCGCCAGTTTTCCGGATAGCAAGGTGGTTGGCACGCCGACACCCGGAGTGGTGCCACAACCGGCGATAACCACGTTGTCGCTACCACCGGAAAAATTGCGCGGACGAAATGGGCCGGTTTGCCGGAACAGGTGCGCGGCGGAGAAGGGTGTGCCCGCCAGCATGCCCTGATCGCGCCAGGTGCCGGGTGTGTCGAGATGATCGACGGTGAAGTGTTCGGCGATGCCGTGGTATCCGCGTTCGGCCAACACATTCAGGAGTTCACGCAGGTATGAGGGGCCGAGCCGGTCCCAGTCCAGCGGTGCGGCGTCCAGGTTGGGGCAGGGGGCGAGCAGTGAGAACGGCTCGTACCTGCCGTCGGCGCGGTCGATGTAGAGCCCCGGATCGGTCAGCGCGGGCCGGGTGAGCAGCAACGACGGGTCGCTCATCAAGCGCCCGCGGCCGGGGCGGGTGGCGATCTCGTCGAAGGTTCCGTTCCAGGCGTCGCCGAAATCGATGGTGTGGTGGGCCTGGATCGGCCAGGTCTCGGCAATCGCGGCGGGGATGGTGCCGTGTGCGACGACGGCGGACGGTGCGGCGCGTAGTCGACGGCGGCGGCGCACGCCGAAGCGCTCGAACGCGCCGAGGTCGGCGGTGAGCACCACCGCGTCGCAGTCGAAGGTGCGGCCGTTCGCGGTGCGGACCTGCCTGGCCCGCCCGCCCGCGTATTCGATCCCGGTGACCTCGGTGTTCAGCTCGAGTGCGCCGCCCGCCGCGGTGAAGGCGTCGGCGAGTGCGGCGGTGATGGCGCGCATACCGCCCTCGGGGAAGTAGACGCCCAGCGAGGTGTCCATATGCGGGATCGCGCCGTATACGGCCAGTGCCTTGGCCGGGGCCACGCCCGCGTAGAGCGCCTGGAAGGTGAACAGCCGGGCCAGGCGTGGATCGCGCAGGAAGTGGGAGACGCGCGGGCCGAGCCTGCCGAATCCGCCCAGACGCACGAGGGTGGCCAGTGCGCGGCGCTTGGCCGGATGTCGGACCATATCGAGCGGCGAATCGAAGTTCGTATCCATGAACTCGGTGAATTCGGCCCGGTAGATCTCCGCGAGCCAGTTGCGCAGCCGTCGGTAGCGCAGTGCCTCGTCCGCGCCGCAGACCCGGGCCACTTCGATGGCCATCGCCTCGGGATCGGCGTAGACGCGAATGGTGGAGTCGTCGGCGAAGCGGGCGTGATAGCTGGGGGCGAGTTGGTGGATGCGCAGTGGCGGAGTGCAGGTTTCCGGGGTTGCGCCGACGGCGGCGAGGGCATCGGCGATCAGCTCCGGCAAGGTGAGTACCGTTGCGCCGGAGTCGATTTCGTAATCGGGCCCGCGGTACAGGCCGACTCTGCCGCCGGGATGATCGGCGCGTTCCAGCAGGGTGACGGTGCGCCCGGCCCCGGTCAGATACAGGGCGGCGGCGAGGCCGGATAGGCCCGCGCCCACCACAACGACGCGATCGGTCGGTCCCGCAACGGTTTTCATGTGGATCTCCTCGCGCGGTCGCGGCTAGTGCGTGCGACTCGTCGCGGCCAGGGCCATGGCGCGCAACCGCTCCTTGGCATCGGGCGTGGCGGTACTCGAGGCCAGTGCGGCCAAGCCCTGTTCGGTGAGTTCGGTGATGCGGCGCTCCACCTCGTCGACCGCGCCGAGTTCGGTGATCACCGCACGCAACCGCTCGACCTGGTCCGCGGTCAGATCGGTGCCGATGCTGGTGCGCAGCAGGTCGGCGGCGGCCGGGTCGGTGGCGTCGGCGCGCTGCAGCGCCTCGGCGACCAGGACGGTGCGCTTGCCCTCGCGCAGGTCGTCGCCGGAGGGCTTGCCGGTGACCGCCGGGTCGCCGAAGACGCCGAGCAGATCGTCGCGCAGCTGGAAGGCGATGCCGATATCGGTGCCGAAGGTCCGGTAGGCCTCGATCAGATGCGGATCGGCGTCGGCGAGTGCCGCACCCAGGTGCAGCGGGCGCTCCACGGTGTAGGCCGCGGTCTTGTAGCGGTTGATGCGCAGCGCCGCCGCGACGGATTCGTCACCCGCCGATTCACCGTGGATATCGAGCAGTTGCCCGCCGAGCACCTCGGTGCGCATCAGCGCCCAGACCGGTGCGAAGCGGCCGAGGGCGGCGGCGTCGAGTCCGGCGGCGTGCACCATGTCATCGGCCCAGGCCAGCGCCAGATCGCCGACCAGGATGGCGACCGAGGTGCCGAAGTGTTCGGCATCACCGGCCCAGCCGTGGTCGCGGTGGCGCTGTTCGAAGTCGACGTGCACGGTGGGGAAGCGGCGGCGGGTGCGCGAAGAGTCGATGATGTCGTCGTGCACCAGCGCGCAGGCCTGCACCAATTCCAGTGCGGCACAGGCGTTCAGGACGGCGGCGGCGTGCGGGCCGGTGGGATCGCCGCCCGCGCCGAGCCAGCCGGTCCAGGCGAAGGCCGGGCGGGTGCGCTTACCGCCGCGCAGCACGAACAGTTCGAGCGCTTCCGCGGCCTGGACGAAAACCGGACCGAGCGGCTCGACTATCGGGCGTCGGGTCAGGAAGAAGGCTTTGAGCGCATCCTCGACCGCCGCGACGAATCCGGGGGTGCCCGGCGCGGGCGGGGCGGGGTGAGGCGTCTGGATACCGGTTCCGGCGGACAGGGGAGCCTCCAAGGTCGTGCGGGTGCTGGTGCGCGGTGGATCGTGGGCGCTATAGGTACTTCGGTGCCGGACGGTGGGCGTCGCGCGTGTCGTTCCGGCGATTGCGAGCGTGTCGCTTGCTCGCAGAATACGCGTACGGTTGCGACGACCTGACGGCCCGGTGACTGCCCACCACTACACTGAACCGGTGACTTTCGATAACGTGCGGGGACGTTCGACCCCTGGCCGGCCGTCCCCGACGCCACCGATCGTCTCTGGAACACCCTCGGTTGTACAGAGTCTGCGGACCCATTCCGGGGGTTCGGTGCCCTTCTCGGTGGAGTTCAATCCGCCGCGTGACGCCGCGGGCGAGGCGCGGCTGTGGCGCGCGGCGCGCACCTTCGAGCGCATGCATCCGGCCTTCGTCTCGATGACATACGGCGCAGGCGGTACCACTCGTGACCGCACCGTGCGGATCACCGGCGCGCTGGCCGAGGAGACCACGCTGCTGCCGGTCGCGCATCTGACCGCCGTCGAGCACAGCGTCGCCGAACTGCGCTCACTGGTCGGCGCGTACGCCGATTCGGGCATCCGCAATATCCTCGTGCTGCGCGGCGACCCGCCCGGCGATCCACTCGGCGAATGGCGCAAACATCCCGAAGGCGTGGCCTACGCCGAGGAACTGGTGCGCATCGTGCGCGACCTCGGTGACTTCCATGTCGGCGTCGCCTCGTTCCCGCAGGGCCACCACCGCTCTCCGGATCTGGAGCACGACACCGCCTACTTGGCCGCGAAACTGCGTGCGGGCGCGGAGTATTCGATCACCCAGATGTTCTTCGACGTCGAGCATTATCTGCGGCTGCGCGATCGCATCGCGGCCTTCGACCCGATCGAGGGCGCGAAGCCGATCATTCCGGAGCTGATGCCCATCACCTCGCTGCGCACGGTGGCGCGCGCCGAGGAACTGTGCGGACGTCCCCTGCCGCCCGCGGTCATGGGGCGCCTGCGCAAGGCCGCAGGTGACGGGCCGGAGGAGAACAATGCCGCGGTCCGCGAGGTCGGCATCGAAATCGCCACCGAAATGGGCCAGCGCCTCATCGATGAGGGCGCACCCTGCCTGCACTTCATCACGCTGAACTTCGCCAAGGCCACCGGCGAGGTCCTCACCAACCTCGGCTACGGCGTAACCGCCGCCCCGAGCCTTGTGCCCGTCGTAGGAGCCGCACCTGACAGTTAGGTACGAGTTGGGCATACCCGACAAGAAGTCACCGAGGGTAGTCGAATGGCGCCTCTAGCAGCAGTCCGGAGCGACCATTCGACTACCCTCGGCGGTGGTTCAGGCGGCGCGGGGCGCGCGTAGGCCCCAGGTATCGGCGAGGAGGCGGTGGGATTCGAGGCGGTCCTCGTGGCGGTGCGTGATGCTGGTGACGAGGAGTTCGTTCGCGCCGGTGACCCGCTGCAGGGCCTGCAGGCGTTCGACGACGGTGCGCGGGCTGCCGACGAATTGGGTGGCGAGGCGGTCGTCGACCAGTCGGCGCTGCTCCGGCGTCAGCGCGGTGGCGGTATCCGGATCGAGGTAGTCGGCGGCGCCCGCACCGCTGCGGATGCTGTGCACCCAGTGACCGTAGGTGGCGGCCAGATGTCGGGCGCGCGCGTCGTCGGGGGCGACGACCACGTCCGCGGAGATCACCACATACGGCTCGGCGAGCTCGGCCGAGGGGCGGAAGGCCGCCCGATAGGCCGTGACCGCATCCAGGGCGGTGCCGGGGGAGACGTGATAGGCCGCGGCGAAGGGCAGACCGAGTTTGCCCGCCAACTCGGCGCTTTCGCTGGCCGTACTGCCGAACAACCACAGTTCGACCTGTGCGCCCTCACCCGGAACCGCGTGCAGCGCAATGCCTTCGGCGCTCTTGTAGGTGCCGTTGAGCAGGGCGCGCACCTCGTCGACCTGGTCCGGGAAGTCCGGTGCCTGCGCGCCCTGCTGTTGTAGTGCGCCGAGCGAGGCGATGAACCTGGACCTGTCGGTGATCCGTCCGGGATCGAACGGCGGCGGAACCACCACGCCGTCGCGGACCTCGGTGCGCCCGGTCACGGTATCGACGACCGGGTGACCGCCCTTGGGATGGGCGGGCTGCGCGCCGAACTGAGTGCGGCGATGGCCCGATCGGCCTAGGCCGAGGTCGAGCCGTCCCGGGTAGAGAGCGTCGATGGTGCCGAACGCCTCCACGATCGATGCCGAGGTGTGGTGGCCGACCTGAACCGCCGCCGAGCCGACGCGAATCCGGGTGGTTGCCGCGGCGACCAGGCCGATCAGCGTGATGGAGGAGGAACTCGCCACCGAGACGAAGTGATGTTCGGCCAGCCAGTAGCGGCGGTAACCCCACTGCTCGGCGTGCTGGGCCAGATCGATGGTGTTGCGCAGGGCCTGCTGTGCGGTGGATCCGGCGCTGATCGGGGCCAGATCGAGGATGGAAAGCGGGATCGTCATGCGGACCGTCCCAGGCGCGGATGCTGCTCGCCCGCTTCGATGGCGACCCGCAGCCGGTTTTCCGCGGGTGCCAGCGGGCAGGTGGCGAAATCGGTGAAGGCGCAGGGCAGATTGGCCGCCCGGTTGAAATCGAGACGCACGGTCCCATGGGCGTCGGGTGCTTCGACGGCCAGCGAGCGGGCCGCCGGGTAGGTGGTGACGCCGCTGGTGGCGTCGGTGAACAGCACCCGCAGGTTGGTCGGCTCGCCGAAGGCGATGACGCGCTCGGTGACCTCGCCGATGCTGAATTCGATGGTGCCCGAGGCGGTGTGGTGATGCTCGAGTCCGTCGATGACGGCGCCGGTAGTGATCGTGCGCGGCTCGTCGAACGGTTCGAAGCGACCCTCGACCACCCAGTGCTGGTCCGGGGCATAGGCCGGGATGCCCTCGAAGCTCAGCAATGTGGGTGCGGCGGGGTCGTGCACGCGCACGGCGTAGCGGCCGCTGCGGCGAATCACCTCGAGTACCCGATGCTCGTGCAGCACCTCGAGTCCCGGCGCGCCTTCTGTGGGTATGACGATCTGAACGCCCGCGATGTCGCTGCCCTCGAACCGCAGGCGGTCGGCGGGCTGAGCGGTGATGAACACCTTGTCGTCGGTGACCCACCAGGTGCCGGGGAGGTCGGGCAGGCGCTCGGGTTGGTCGGTGAGCCAATGCAATCCGGTCAGGCTCAGGAAGCCGAGCGGATCGCGCAACTGGTCCTCCCTGGCGTGATGCCAATGCGCCCACTCGGTTTCGAAAAGACTGGTGATGCTGGTCGTCATGACGCTCTGACTCCTTCGAGTGTGCGGTTGCGATGGGGATGGCGTAGCCGGGTGCCGGTCATCAGGCCGCCCCCGGTGCGGTGACGTGCGGTGTGGGAACGGCCGAGAGCAGTTCGCGGGTGTACTCGTGCTGTGGGTTGTCGAAGATCTCGGCGGTGGAGCCGGATTCGACGATGCGACCGTCGCGCATGACCGCGACGCGGTCGCTGATGCGGCGGACCACGGCGAGGTCGTGCGAGATGAACAGGTAGCTCAGTCCTAGTTCGGTTTGCAGGCGGTCCAGCAGCTCCAGGATCTGGGCCTGGACGGAGGCGTCGAGTGCCGAGACCGGTTCGTCGAGTACGAGCAGGTCGGGGTGCAGGGCCAGGGCGCGGGCGATGGCGACGCGTTGGCGTTGTCCGCCGGACAGTTCCGCTGGGCGGCGCTGGGCGAAGTTCTCCGGCAGCGCGACCTGGCCGAGCAGTTCCCGTACCCGTTCCTGCCTGGCCTTGCGGTCGCCGACGGCATAGGCCCGCAGTGGCTCCTCGATGATCGATCCGACCCGCCAGCGCGGATCCAGTGAGCCGTAGGGATTCTGGTAGACCACTTGGAAGCGCTGACGCAGGTCGCGCAGCCGTCCACCTTTCACCGCGGTCAGGTCTTGTCCGTCGAACGTGATCGCGCCGCTATCGGGTTCCGTGAGCCGCAGAGCGATTCGCGCCGTGGTGGACTTGCCGGAGCCGGATTCACCGACCAGTGACAGGGTTTCGCCGCGACCGAGTTCGAATCCGACACCCGCCACCGCGGTGACCGAACCACCGGCCGGTGCGCGGAACCGCTTGTGCACGTCCCGCACCGTGAGCAGCGGCGGACCGGAGCTCACGCGCGGCGTCCGGAACCCGTCGAACGGGGTCAGACTCGGCGAGGCAGCGAGCAATCGTTTCGTATACGGATGACGGGGTTCGGCGAGCACCGTCGCGGTCGGCCCGGTTTCGACGATTTCCCCGCCGCTCAGCACCACGATCCGATCGGCCCGCTCGGCGGCGATCGCCAGATCGTGGGTGATCAGCAGCACCGCCGTACCGCGTGCCGCGGTCTGCGCGGCGAGTTTGTCGAGCACCCGCCGCGCCACCGTGGCGTCGAGCGCACTGGTCGGCTCATCGGCGATCACCAGTTCCGGTCCGGCGATGAGCGCCGCCGCGATCAGCACCCGCTGCCGCTGGCCGCCGGACAGTTCGTGCGGATACTGCGCCGCCCGCAGCTCCGGCAGATCCAGTCCGGCCTCGGCGAGCAATTCGATCGCCCGTGCGTTCGCATCGTGGCGATCGGCGAGTCCGTGCACCAGCAGCGCCTCGGCGACCTGATCACCAACGCGCCGCACCGGATTCAGCGACAGCCCAGGATCCTGCGGTACGAATCCGATCCGTGCGCCGCGAATCCGCCGCAGCGCCCGCTCGGATCCGGTATCCACCGTCTCTCCGTCGAAGGTGACGGTCCCATCGGTGATCTCGGCATTGGGGCCGAGCAATCCGATCACCGATTGCGCGAGAGTCGACTTGCCGGAACCGGATTCGCCGACCAGCGCGACGACCTCGCCGCGTGCGACGGTGAGGGATACGCCGCTGAGTGCGGCGACATCGCCGCTGTCGGAGGCGTAGCGCACATGCAGGCCGTCGATATGCAACAGTGCTGCTGCCGACCCATCCGGTCCATTTGCGACGTCGCGGATATGTGGCGTGCCGTCCGTCGGATCGGCGGACGTAATGCACTCACTCATGCGCTGTTACTCCTTCCTACGGCGCGGCCGAGGCGTTGGGCCGAGAGGACGACGAGGATGATCACCAGGCCCGGCATGGTGGTCATCCACCAAGCCGTGGCGAGGAAATTGCGTCCCTCCGATATCAGTGAGCCCCATTCGGGGGTGGGGGGTTTCGCGCCGTAGCCGAGGAAGCTCAGCGCCGAGACCGAGAGCACCGCCATACCGAATTCGACTGCGGCCAAGGCGAGTACCGGCTGATAGGAGTTCGGAAGGACATGCCGGGCCAGCACCATGTACCAGCGGACCCCGGAAGCGTGTGCCGCCTCGACATACGGCGCCTGTCGCACCCGGAGTACCTCCGAGCGCATGACCCGCGCGAAGTTGGCGATCAGCGAAACACCCACCGCGACGGCCACATTGCGGGTGCCGAACCCCAGCGCGGTGACCAGGGCGAGCGATAGCAGCAGCGATGGAATCGACAGCAGCACATCGACGAACCGCATGATGACGGTGTCGACGAAGCCGCCGAGCGATCCGGACAGCAGCCCGAGTATCGATCCGGCGATCAGGGCGATGGCGACCGCGGAGAGGGTGGCGGTGAGCGAAAGTCCCGCGCCGTGCACCATCCGGGTGTACAGATCGCGCCCGAGATTGTCGGTGCCGAACCAGTGCCGGGCACTCGGGCCCTGGAATTTCTGCGCGGGCACACCGGTCAGCGGATCCCCGCTGGCGAATACCGAAGGGAACAGCGCCCAGCCGAGCGCGAGCACAGCGACGGCCCCGGACAGGATCACTACGATATTGCCGCGCAGCGACTTCCATCGCAGGGCGGGCCGGTGGAGTCCGGGAAGCGCGATCCGCCGCGACTCATCGGCGACATCAACCATGATCGGTCACCTGCTGTCGATGGTCAGGCCACGACGCGAAGCCGCTGACCAGAGGGCCGGACGCGGCGCCGGAGTGGGTAACGAGTGGTTCAGGCACGGACGACCCCCTCCTGCGCGATATCGTTCGCGGCGGTCTCGGAATCGGTTGTCGCACGGCGGGATCGACCGGCGATGCGCGGATCGAGCAGCGGATACAGCAGATCCACCGCCAGATTCACGGTGACGAAGACCGTCGAGGTGAGCAGCACGATGCCCTGCACCACCGGAATATCCTGGGCCAGTACCGAGGTCTGGGTGAGCCGACCCACGCCCTGACGGGCGAAAACGGTTTCCACCACGACGGATCCGGCGAGCATATTGCCGACCAGCACACCGGCAATGGTGAACGTCGGCACGCTGGCCGGACGCAGCACATGTTTGCGCAGTACCCAACCACGCGAGCCACCCTTGGCCAGTGCCACATCGACGAACGGCTGACGCCAGGTCGAGGCCAGTCCGGCGGCGAGCACCTGGGCCAGCACCGCGCCGATGGGTATGGCGAGGGTGAGCGCGGGCAGCACCGTGCCCTTGAAACCGTGTCCGCCGAAGGCCGGGGCGAGCCGCCAGCGGAACGAGAAGAGTTGCAGCAGTAGCAGTCCGGTCCAGAATGTCGGTACCGAAACCCCGAGCGAGGGTAGTGAACCGAGTGCGTCACGCAACCAAGGGCGGCGGACATAGGTCGCGGCGAAGGCCACGCTCACCCCGCCGAGCACCGCGAAGAGCAGTGCCAGACCGGCCAATCCGAGTGTATTGGGCAATGCGGCACCCAGCGCGCTGGTGACCGGCTGGCCGGTGGCGATGGAGTGGCCGAGGTCGCCGGTCAGCGCGTGGGTCAGTGCCGTCCAATACTGTTCCCAGAGGGGACGATCCAGGCCGTAGCGCGCCTGGAGTTCGGCGATCGCGGCCTTGTCGATCGGGGTGCCCGCACCCGCACCGTCGGCCGCGATGGAGACCGGATCGGCGGGCAGCAGGTAGAGCACCACGAACGAAATGGTGAAGGCCGCCCACAGCACCCATATCGCCTGCAGGACCCGCACAACCACATACCGAGCCATGACTACCGCCCGCTCAACCAGGTATCGAAGAACTGCAGCCGCGCGGAGGCCTCGAACTTCAGATCCTGCACGCTCCGTGCCGCACCGATGGCCTGCGACAGTTCGACCGTCGGAATCCACAGCCCCGCGTCGAGCACAGCCTGTTGCGCGGTGCGGATCAGTGCGGTGCGTGCGGCGGTATCCGACGCGCTCAGCTGCCCGTCGAGCACATCGTCCAGCGCCGGGATGCGTTCGCGGGCATTGAGATTGCGTCCGTCGACACTGAAGGAGGTGCGCAGAATGTCACCGTCGGCGCGGGTGGTGTTGTAGTAGGTGGTGTCGAAATCCTTGACGTTCTGCCGAGCCGTGCTCTCCGGGCCCGACACCAGATCGAGCTTCAGCTCGACGCCCACCTGACGCAGCTGCTGCTGCACCAGCTCCAGGATGGCCTGATTACCCGCGAACGCCTGACTGAAGAGCACTGCGAAGGACAGGCGCTCACCATTCTTCGCGCGGATACCATCGCCACCTGGCGTCCAGCCCGCCTGGTCCAGGATGCCGCGCGCCTTGGCCGGGTCGTAGCTCAGCCGGGCCGAAAAGTCTTGATAGCCGGGCGTACTGCTGGCCAAGGCGCTGGTAGCGGGTTTGAACTGCGGGCCGAGCACGGTGTCCACCAGCTGTTTCCGGTCGATCGCGGGCAGCAGCGCTTGGCGCACCGCGGCATCGCGCAGCGGCCCGCGCGTGACATTGGTCTGGAAGCCGAACGGCACACCGGGATTCGCGGTGCTCAGCACCCGCCCGCTCGCGGCCTCGATCTGCGGTGCGTCCTGCGGCAGCGCGTCGCTGACGGCGTCGAGCTGGCCGGAGATGAGACTGCCGGTGCGAACACCGGATTCGGGCACGACCGTGAACTCGATCTTGTCCAGATAGGCCTCGCCCTGATGAGCGAAGACCGCCGAACCCCAGCGGTATCCGGCGCGCTTGGCCAGGGTCGCCGAGGCGTCCTGGCGCCAGGCCGCATAGGTGAACGGTCCGCTGCCGACATTGTCGCCGAGGCACCGCTGATCGGCAGGCTTGGCCGTCGTTGCATCGCCCTGAATACCGAGCTGCGCGGTCGAAGAGGCCTGCAGGAATTGGGCATTGGGCTTGCTGAATTCGACCCGCGCGGTCAGCTTGTCGACCGCGGTGGTGCCGACGTAATTGGTGAGATAGCTGGAGCCGAGCGGTGTCTTGGCCGCGCCCAGTTCGATCACCGAATCGAAGGTGTTGCGCACCGAATCCGCGGTGAGCGGTGTGCCGTCGCTGAAGGTGACGCCGTCGGCGAGATGGAAGGTGAACACCTTGGCATCGGGGGAGATCTCCCAGCTCTTGGCCAGCCACGGCTTGATCTCACCGGTCTTCGGATCCTGATCGGTCAGTGAATCCACGATCTGACGGGTCACGTACAGCGTCTGGTTGGTGCCGGACTGCGCCGGATCCGAGCAGGTCGGCGCCTGCGAAAGGCCGTAGCGCAGTGTGCCGCCCGGCTGCGGCGGACCCGCGTCAGCGCCGCCGGTGGCCGAATCACTGCCGCAGGCGGCGAGACTCGCGGCCGCGGTGACGGCGGCGGCCACGGCCGCGATTCGGTGGCGGGGACGGATCACTGTGGTACTCCAGATGTTTCGGTGCGGATGAGTTCGCCGCGGGAATCGATGTCGTAGTCGGTGGGGCGTGCGGTGTTAGGGGCGGTGGCCAGTGGTCGGCTCGGGATGCGTCGGCGCAGTTCGGGTGCGACCTCGGCCTGAAACAGTTCGAGGCCGGTGCGATGTTGCGATTCGGTGCGGCCGTCGCGTTCGGCGGACAGGTGGATCACCTCGTGCCCGAACGCCTCGTGCTGGCGACCCACTTTGTCGATCACCTGCTGCGGGCTGCCGACCAGCGCCGAACTGCGCACGACGAAATCGTCGAGCGTCTCGAAGACGATCGGCAGTCCGAGCTTGCGCGCCAATGCCAGTCGAGCCTCGAAGATCGGGCGATACACATCGAGGGCCTCCTGTGACGTGCGCGCCACATGAAATCCCGCCGTGCCCGCGCCGACCAGGGCGTCGGCCGGATCGTGCCCGTAGTGCTCCCAGCGCTCCCGATAGTGGCGTACCAGTTCGGCATACGGTTCGATCGGATTGGTGACATTGGCCGAGAACAGCGGGTCACCGTGGCGCGCGGCGAGTTCCACCGAATCGCGGCTGGTCGCGCTGCCGTGCCAGATGCGGATGCGCGGCTGCCAGGGCCGCGGCAGCGCCGTGGCCCCGACCAACTCCGGACGGAATCGGCCCGACCAGGTCACGTCGTCGCTGTCCCACAGTGCCCGGAACAGTTCGTGGCCTTCGCGATTGCGATCCCACTGGTCCTCGGTGGTGACGTGGTAAAGCTTTGCCTGGGCCGCACCGTTGCCCTTGCCGATGATGAGTTCGAGGCGGCCGCCGGAGAGATTGTCCAGCGTCGAATAGTCCTCGAACGCACGCACCGGATCCAACAGACTCAGCGTCGTGACGGCGGTGAACAGACTGATCCGCGAGGTGACCGCGGCGATATGGGACAGGATGACCGGCGGTGCGGCCGAGAGGAACGGATCCTCGTGCCGCTCGCCGACGGCGAACCCGTCGTAGCCGAGTTCCTCGGCGGTGCGGGCCTGGCCGATGACATCGACCAGTCGCTCCCTGGTCTCGGGCAGCCGACCGGTATTCGGATCCGGCACCCGGGAGACGAGAGTGAACAGCAGGAACTTCATGCGATCACGACTTCTTCGGTAGGCCGGGCGGATTGATCCGCGAACTCGGCACGGTCTCGGTCTTCAACCCCCAGCGGTCGATGACCTGCTGGTAGGTGCCGGTCTGGATGGCGTTGTCGATGGCCTTGTTGATAGGGCCGATCAGGCCGTTGTCCTTCTTGGTGAGCACACCGATCTCGCCTTGCAATGCGTCACCGGCGCCGGAGAAGGTCGCGACGATCCTGGTCTGATTCGCGGTGCTGCTGTGATAGATCGCGGACGGATTCGGGCCGATGTAGCCGTCCAAACGCTGCGAGGCCAGCGCCAGGTAATAATCGGTGACCTGCTGGAAGTAGGCGATATCGATCGGGGCCAAGCCCTCGGCGATATTCTGCTCGTTCCACTTGACCAGCAGCTGCTCCTGATTGGTTCCGCTGCCGACGCCGATCCGCTTGCCCGCCAGGCTCTTACGATCCTTGTAATCGAGCTTGCTCTGCTTCGGGATCTCCAGCGCGACAGTGTCATTGCGGTAGGTGGCGAAGTCGTACTTTTCCTTGCGCTCCTCGGTCACGGTGACGTTGGAGATGAAGACATCGGCCTCGCCGGAGTCGACCCGCACGAAGTTCTGTGACCAATCGGCCACCTGCGCTACGAGTTTCAGCCCGAGGATGTCCGCGATGAGCGAGGCGAAATCGATCTCGGACCCGACGATGGTCTTATCGTCGGTGGCGTAGAACCGCAATGGCGGTGCGGCACTGCCGGATCCGGTGACGACCAGCGTGCCGCGGTCGCGAATGGCCTGCGGCAGTTCGGCGGCAATGGCATCGACCTTGGGAGCGTGGATGCGGCCGGACTGGCCGGGGGAGAGGTCGAAGGTGATCGAACCGGCGGGCTGCGCGGAGTTTTCCGCGTCCGGATCGGTGCCGCAGCCGGTGGCCAGCAAGGCGACCGTGGCGGCCAGGCCGACCAGGGCAGAGAGCTTCATCGAATACCTGTTCATCGTGGAGCGCGCACCGCGCTCAGCGGACTCGGGACAGAAATGCGCGGGTGCGCGGGTGTTGCGGGTTGTCGAGTACGGCGGCGGGCGGACCTTGTTCGACGATCACGCCGCCGTCGAGGAATACGACGGTGTCGGCGACCTCACGGGCGAAACCGATTTCGTGGGTGACGATCACCAGCGCGGTCCCGCCGTCGGCGAGATCGCGGATCACATCGAGGACTTCCCCGACGAGCTCCGGATCCAGCGCGGAGGTGGGTTCGTCGAAGAGGATCACCGGCGGTCGCAGCGCCAACGCGCGCGCGATGGCAACGCGCTGCTGTTGTCCGCCCGACAGCCGCCGTGGATAGGCGTCGGTCAGGTCGCCGATGCCGACCCGCTCGAGCAGATCCCGTGCCTCGGCCTCGATTTCCGCACGCGGGCGACCCTGCGCGGAAATCGGTGCGAGCGTGACATTGTCGAGCACCGTCAGATGCGGGAAGAGATTGAACTGCTGGAAGACGAAGCCGATATGCGAGCGCTGTTTGCGCACTTCGCGGTCCGGCAGCGCGTGCAACCTATTGCGACGCAGCCGATATCCGATCAGTTCGCCGTCGATGTGCACGGTGCCCGCATCCAGCGACTCCAGGTGGTTGACCACCCGCAGCAGCGTCGACTTGCCGGAGCCGGACGGTCCGATCACGGTGACCACCTCACCCGCGTGGACCGTGAGGTCGATGCCACCGAGTACCTCGGTGCTGCCGTAGGACTTACGCACCCCGCGCACCTGTACCGCAGGAGCCGGGGCCACCGGCGCGCTCATCGAGTCGCTCCGCGTGGTGCTGCGGAACCGATTTCGGCGATTTCGCGCAACCGGCGCCGGACCTTCTGCACCGGTGTCGGTGGGGGCGTGCGGTGCGCGCCCTTGGCGTAGTGGCGTTCGATATAGAACTGCACCACCGACAGCATCGTGGTCAGCACGATGTACCAGACGGTGGCCACCATGAGCAGCGGCACCACCCGGCCGTTGCGGCCGTAGATCACCTGGACCTGGTAGAAGAGTTCCGCGATCGCCATGACCGAGACGATCGAGGTGCCCTTGAACAGGCTGATCACCTCATTGGTCGCATTCGGCAGAATCGAGCGCATGGCCTGCGGGACGATGACCGTGCGGAACTGGCGCACTCGTGGAATGCCGAGTGCCGCAGCTGCTTCCAGCTGCCCCGGATCGACCGAAATGTATCCGGCCCGGATGATCTCGGCCGCATACGCCGCCTGATGCAATGCGAGTCCGATGACCGCCGCGGTGAAACCGCTGATCACCCCATTCACCTCGAAGGTGAGAAAGGAAGGGCCGAACGGGATTCCGAGCGAAAGCGTGTGGTACAGGTAGGCGATGTTGAACCAGAAAAGCAGCTGCACGATGAGCGGAATCGAGCGGAACGCCCAGATATAGACCCACGAGATCACCCGCAGCACCGGATTATTCGACAGGCGGGCGATCGCCAATGCCGTACCGATCAGGAATCCGAGTGCCGTACCCCACAGGGTCAGCTCCAAGGTGACCTTCAGCGCCGACAGCACCGATTTCGCGGTGAAGTACTTCGCGAACGTCGACCAATCCCAGCCCGGATTGGTGGCCAGTCCGTGGACGAACTGCGCGAGCAGCACGAGCGCGATGGCGCTGACGACCCAGCGCCACGGGTGCCAGGACTTGGCGATCGCCGGTTCGTCGGTACTGCTTACGGTGGCGGTGGGTGCAGCCGGTATCGGGACATCCGATACCGGAGTATCGGATGCGACGGATGCGCTCATATTTCGGTTCCTCCATCGTTCCCGGCGGAAGCACCCGCACCCGGTGACCGGGGGGTTGCTGCGACGTCGATGAGCCAGGTCTCTCGGTCGCTCTGGATGGTGTGTCCGACGCCGAGCACGGGTCGGTCAATGGGTCTAGCCGAAATATCATGCGAAGCAGGCGAAGTCCGGCACAAGGGTACGAATCAGCGTGAGCGCAGACCTTGTTCGTATGGTCGTGAGCAGGCACTATTGGCCAGGTCGCGCGGTGGATCGCGGCATTTCGAACCAAATTCTCCGTGTGCTCTTCGTCCGGTTCGCCCGCCCGCGGATCGCCGCGGCGGTCCATCGGGACGCGCGGCGCGAACGTGTCGACCGCCGGAATAGACGCTGTTGCGAAGGTTTGCCGGAGTACTCTCGGACCTCGATTCGTGCCCGACGATGAGGAGGTCCGCCGTGACCCTGCTGCGCCGTCTGATCACGCTAACCGCCATCGCGACCGGTACGGCCGCGATGACTTTCGCCGCCCCCGGCAGCGCCGCCGCGGGTCCGGCGCCGATACCCGCACCCGCCGTTCCGGCCGCGACCGCACCGGCAGCCCAAGCCGCAGCCGGTGATCTGTTCGCCGGTTACCGAGCCGTCGTGGAGGCGCTGCGCACCTTCGGCATCGACCCGTTCCTGTACCCGGCGGTCGCGCCGTTCTGCTCCGACACCGGCAGCCTCGGTCTGGTGCCCGCGGTGGCGGGCGCGGTCCCAGGGCCGTGGCCCAAAACCACGGTGGCCATTCCGGGACTCGACCCGGCCGCCGTCAAGGCGGGCCAGGTCATGTTCACCTTCGTCCCCTACGGCCTCGGCGCGGACGGCACGAATGCCTCGGGTATGAACGTCGCCTGGGTCAACCTGGCCAATGGCCGCAGCGGCATCACCGCCATGGGATCGATCTCCGATGTGGTCCGCACGATGGTGCCCGCCGAAACCCCGGCCGAGATAAGGCCATTGGCCGAACGCGCCGTCCAAGACTTCTTCGCCATATTCCCGGTCGGCGGTGTGCGCGCGGTTCCGGTCGACACCGGATCCGGCACGGTACTCGCCGCAGTCTTCGGAGCCGTCGACAACGGCACCAAGTCCTGCTTCTTCCTCCCGACCATAGGACTCACCACCGTGCGCTGATCCACGGGCCCCAGCGATCAAGATCAGGTGGCACTGGCGGTCGGGTCTTCTCGGGCGATGCCGCCACGGATTCCACCTGATCTTGATCAGCGGGTTAGGGGGCGGGTTTTCCAGGTCAAGGTGTTGGTGCGGTGGGCGCGGCGGGAGCGGGTCCAGAGGCGGAGGTAGGCGTCGATGGAGATCGGATGTGCCAGGGCCGCAAGGGCGTCCGTGCGGGTCGTGGTGCCGCGTTCCAGTGAGCGCGCGAGCAGGCGGCTGGCGACCGCGGCGCCGTAGCCGATGAGACCGGCGGTGCGTATCGAGCCTCGGCCGCCGATCGCGGCCAGTGGGGGCGCCCAGTAGGCCAGTGTCGCAACGGCTCCCACCGCCGCGCCGCCAATTGTCGTGCCGCCGTAGGCGGACCACAGCCAGCGGTTGTAGCCGGTCTCCAGTTCGGCTGCGCCACGGTACATTCGGGTGCTCGCCGCGCGGCCTGCCGTGACCAGGGCGGTCCGGCGACCCGAGCGACGCAGTGCGCGAGCGATATCCAGGTCCTCGGTCGGGCTCGCGGCGACCGCAGCATGGCCGCCGATGGCGTGGTAGGCGGTGGCGTCGAACACCAAGAACTGGCCACAGGCCACGGCCGTCGAGGGGCGCAGGCTGCGATTGGCGGCCGCGATCGGCAGGCTCGTCGCCCACGACCAGCACAGTAGCGGCTGCACCAGCGCCTCGGCCAGCGATTCGGTCACCTGGTACGGCCACGGTGACAACAATGCGGCTCGGCTGCGGCGCAATTCGGCGGCCGCCGCGGCGACCGCATTCGGTGCCAGTCGCACATCGGCATCGAGAAAGATCAGCACCGTGGCATCGGCCAACTCGGCCAGTCGCGCGCAGGCCGCGGCCTTCCCGGTCCATCCGGGTGCGGGTTCGGCCTCGGAGCGGAACACCGTGAAGCGCGAATCGCCCGCAATCGCGTCGAGCGCGGCCGCTTCGGTCCCGTCCGACGACGCGTCGTCGAGAATCAGCACCCGCAGTCGCGGCACGCCCACCTGGCCACGGAGATCATCGATCAGCTCCGGCAGTCGCTGTGCCTCATCGCGCGCCGGGATACACACCGACACCGGCTCGATCACCGTATTCGGTCCGGCCGAGAGCCTGCGCACCGTCACGCGGTTGAACAACGCGGTTCCGCAACCGAACAGCGCGATACCCGCACCCGTCCACGCGGCGATCGCCGCGCCCGCGCGCAGGGTTCGCGTCAGCGGCGGGTCAGCGAACGCCACAGATGGCTCGGTGAGAAGTTGGTTTCCGGTGCACCGGGCGGTGCCGGGTTGCGGTCCATATAGGCGATGGCGGCGATGATGGCGGCGACGGCGAGGGTGATACCGCCGACGATGCCTGCCCAGCCCGCGAAGGAGCGGGTATTCGGGTCCGCGTAGCTGACCTCGGCGCGCACGGTAGAGACATCGCCGGGCGGCAGTTTCCAGGAGACGGTCGAGTCGTCCTCGCGATTGCCGTTGGTCTTGGCGACGCGGGCCGGGAAAGCCACGGTGAACTGCACATCCGAACCGTGCGGCGGAACGGATTTCAGATCGATCCGGCCATTGAGGCTGACCAGGTCGCCGGTGCGCTGGAACGACAGGTTGAACATGCCCTGAGTCTGATCGGAGAGCGCGCCGAGCTGACCGACCTCACCGAAGGACAGATCCTCGAAGAACACCTTGCTGCCGACATAGCCGTCCTGGCTGTACGGCTCGACCCGCACCTTCGCGGCCAGCGAATCGGGCGCCTTCAACTGCGGGCCCTTGTCGTTGGCGTCCGCGGGAACCACCGCGGCCACGATCCGACCGGAGACCCGGTCATTGGACGACACACCCATCGACACCTGCACCCGCAGGCAGCCCGCGAGCATGGGCACCAGCATCGCGGCCAGCAGTACTGCCGCGGCCACCCGTGCTCCGGGCCGGGGAGAACGTGGCGGTAGAACCGATGTGTCGGGCATCGCGGTGAGAGGACTCGGCTGCACGGCTCACATCGTGCCAGGCGCTCGCCCCGAATTGCCACGCGACGGGCGGAACGCACGCCGACCGAAGTATCGGACAGCTGGTCCGCATCGCTTTCAGCCCCGCCGGGCCGCGACCGATCGCACCAGCAGCGGCACACCGAGCACTCCCAGCCCGACGCACCCGTACCAGGCCGAATACGGCAGATCGAGGAACACCGCGTGCGCGAGCGTCGAACCGAGCCAGGTCCACATGAACACCCCCACCGGGACCACCGCGTCTGCCGAGATCGGGCATACCGGCCCTCGGGATCCGTGCTCCGGACCGGTCGAGTCGGGCGTTGCCAACTCCAGCGCCGGTATTCCAGCCTGCGCCGCATCGGAGGCTCTCGCCGGTGTCCGCTCTGTCGACAGCAGGCGCTCTGCCGCAGGCGCGAACGTATTCGCACTCCCCGTCCCCACGACGCGATCCAAGCCGGTCAGCAGAAACGCCATCACCAGCGCCACCGCGAACCACCCCAGATAGTTCGTGTACGGAATCTCATCGAGCCCGGGCAGCCCCCGACCGGCGGCACACCAAGTCCACTGCCCGTCCGCCACCATCTGCGGATCGAGGAACAGATCCCAGCCCACGGCCCCGACCGCGGTCATAGCGACTCGCGCGGCCCACCGCCGAGTCGACAACCCGGCGACCACCCACACCGGGTACAGCCCACCGGTCCAGGCCAGCGCGATCACCAACGGCACCCCCGCCACCGCGGGCCCCGATCTGCCGTCGGCATACGCATAACAACCGAATGGGAAACCCGTTGCCGTACCAACGATTTCGGCAACCAATCCGAGCCCGGAGACAATCACCACGAACCCCAACGCGTACCTGATGCCGCGCGTCGCCACCGCGTGCACCAGCGCCGTCCCCGCCGACAAGAGCACGACCGCGACGGTCACCCGATCGCGAGCGACCCCCGAGGCAAGCGGATAACTGATCTGCACGAGCACGAGCAGCACCGCCGGGACCACGGGCACCAGCAACCGCGGCCTCCATCGAAAGGCCGCCGACCGCGAGGGCCGACCTGCGCCGCGTCGACTTGCCGAGTTCCCGTCAGCACCGCTGACGTCGGAGTCCGTGTCGGAGGATTCCGCGCATCC
>NZ_BDBY01000129.1 GCF_001613225.1 Nocardia pseudovaccinii NBRC 100343 | reverse complement strand
CCGGACCATGGACGTCGGAATCCGTTGCGCGAGCGGACCCGGCTCGCTCGATGGCCTCCGGACCAGGGCTTTCCGTCCCTGATGTGGGTCGCTCGTCCGGCTCCGGCACCGTTGGCCCGGTGAAGTCCGTCATCGTCTGCGCAGCAGGGGTAACCGGTTGCGCCGTCGATCGCGCAGCACCAACTGTGCCGCGCTGCGCCCGCTTGCTCCGGACACTCCGCCACCGGGATGCGTCGACGCCCCGGTGAGATACAACCCGGGCGCGCCTGGCACTCGCTGCCCGGACAACTCCGGCAGCGGCCGCCACAGCATCATCTGATCCAGCGACATCTCCACATGCATCACATTCCCGCCGCGCAACCCGAGCTCACGTTCCAGATCGACCGGCGTCTGCACGAATCGCCGCAGCACACTCGCCCCGAAACCCGGTGCATAGGAGTCGACTTCGGCGATGATCCGATCAGCCTCCGGCTCCGCGTGCGCGGCCCAGTCGCTCCCGTCCGCCAGCTCGTACGGATGCCACTGCGCCCACAGCGAGAGCTGATGCTCACCGGCTGGGGCGATGCTCGGATCCAGCGCACTGAAACTCATGGCAAGCACCGCCGGACGCGGTGGCAGATCACCGGCCAGCGCCGCACCGTGCGCGCGCCGCAGCTGCCGCCGATCGGAGACGAGGAATTGCAGACCATTGGCGGATTCAGCGGTCGAACTCCCGGGATACTGCGGCAGCGCAGACGTCGCGAGTCGCACCACCATGCCGATACCGGGCCCGACCCGGATCCGCCGCTGCCAGTCGTCGAGCACCGCACCGTCGAATCCGCCGCCCCGCAGCAGATCCAGTGTGGTCAGCACATGGGCGCCCGCGATCACGGTGTCCGCGTGCAGGCTTCGTCCCGACGCCGTGCGCACCTGCCAGCCCGCACCGACCTGCCGCAGCTCGGTGACCGCATCGCCCGCCGAAACCATTCCGCCGTCGGCGCGCAGCCGTGCGACCAGTGCCGTCGTCAGCGCCCCACTTCCTCCCACCGCTCGTCCCGGCGGCAGCGTATGCATCAGCGCGGCGAATCCGACCATCGGCGCGGTTCCCGGCTCCGACATCGGCGGTCCGGACTGCGCACCGAACCAGGCCAGCGACGCCTTGAGCCGCTCATCGTCGAAGTAGCTGTCCAGCAGGGCGTCGCCGGTCTGCAGGAACTCCCGCGACAACGCACTCCCGCCATCGCGCGCGTCCAGCCCCCAGAACGAACGCAGCAGCCGCCCCGGCGTCGGTGTACCGCCGAACGCGCGCATCACCCGCGCCGACCGCGGCCCCCAGACCTCGACGAAGCGGCGATAGGCCACCGCATCCCGCGCACCACAGATCTCCGCGATTCCGGCACAGGTCCGATCGAGATCGCGATGGAAAACGATCGGCGCACCGCCATCCGGCCCCGTGGGCGTGAAACCCCATGGATCGCAATCGATATAACGCAGCCCGAAGCGCGACAACTCGAGTTCCTCGATGATCCCGGTATGGCGCACCATGATGTGCGCCGACGATCCGCGATCGACCAGATGACCGGGAAAGCGTTCGACCGTCGAGACCGCGCCGCCGAGCACCTCGTCGCGCTCGAGCACCTCCACCCGCTCCCCGGCCCGCGCCAGATAGCAAGCCGCGACGAGCGCGTTATGGCCCGACCCGACGACCACAACGGTCACAGAGGCAGCCGCCGTCCCAGGATGGCGAACGGCCTGGTATCCCCGGCGAAGACGAAATTCCGGATCACATCGGTGAATCCGAGTCGCCGATACAGCTTCCAGGCGCGATTGGCCTCGCCCCGCACTTCCGGCGTGGACAGCAGCACCGCGCTCTCGGCGCGATTCGTCAGCAGCCGCGTCAGCAGTTCGCCGCCGATGCCGCGACCCTGCGCCGACGGATGCACGTGCAGCTCGGTCAGTTCGAAATAGTCCGAAAGCAGTTCGCGCGCGGAATGTTCCGGCCAGCCCGAGCGCCGCATCCCGCTGTGCACCTGCTGATGCCACCACTGATGGGCGGCACCGCGATAGCCGTAGGCGATGGCCACGATCGGCGCGGTCCGCAGGTCGATCTGCCCGGAATCATCGGGGATGACGGCGGCGACGCCCTGCCAGCCGACGCGGGTGGTGTGCTCGGTCCACATCGGTGCGCGATGGTGCTCGGTGCCGTGCGGATATTCCATCGCCGCGACGTACACCGCAAGCGCGTCGTGCAGCCGGGAGCGCAGCGCCGCGACGGAGAGGTCGATGACGACAGGGGCGTTGGCGGGGGTGTGTTTGGGCTTGACGGCTGTCATGGCTCTCGTCGGTCCGCGGAAAGTTGTCGGTGGGTGTCCCTATATTCAATCTCAATTCAAACGTTCGAATACCTGTTCGATCCCCGCGGTGCTGGGAACTCGGCATTCGCGCCCAGGATAGGCCAGGTGAGCGACTCGGAGGGACGGCTGATGTCTGGTCGGATCGAACACCCGGGGCAACCCGGCAAGGCGGGCAAGCTGCTGCAGCGGGCGGACGGCTTGCTGATGCAGGCGGCGGGGGAACGCGACCCGCGCGAACGTTTTCGGACCGCGTATCTCGCCGCGCTGCGCGGTGCCGGTGCCGTGCTCGCGTTCACCGGGGCAGACGCGGCGCCGCGGGCGCGCTCGCGCAATGCCTGGGTGCTGATGCAGCGCGCCGCGCCCGAATTCGTCATGTGGGCCGACTACTTCAGCGCCCGTTCGGAGATCAGGGCGGCGCTGGAGGCGGGGTTGGATCGCAATGTGGATGATCAGCAGGCCGACGAGTTCTATTCGCGGGTGGGCGCATTCCTCCACGACGTGGAAGATCTGGTCAATGCCGGGGCTCGATTGCGCCCGGCGCCGGGCTGGTCCGGCGGTATGACCGCTTAGTTATCGGCGAGTAGGTGGTACGGCACTGATCGAACTCGTATCATTAGTGGCAGATAGCCGACCTTGGTTATCTGTCGCCTACCCGGAGGCGACAGCCACGTCCTAGTGCCGGGGGAGGTACCGTGCCACTCTCCGAGCACGAGCAGCGCATGCTCGAACAGATCGAGAGCGCGCTCTATGCTGAGGATCCGAAGTTCGCGTCGTCCGTCCGCGGCGGACGCCTTCGCTCGACCTCGAGTCGTCGCAGACTCCAGGCCGCGGCCCTGTTCGTCCTCGGCCTGTTTTTACTTGTCGCCGGCATAGCCGCTCCGGTGAAGCTCGGCGACTTTCCGATCATCAGCCTGATCGGATTCATCGTGATGTTCGCCGCAGGCGTGCTGTTGCTGCTCGGCAGTTCCAAGGGCATCGCCAAGGGCGACCGGTCGGGCAATGCCCAATCCGGTGGCGCGAGTGGCGGATCGGGCGGACGTGGGCGACAGCGCAAGTCCGGTGGTTTCTCCGAGCGCATGGAGGATCGGTTCCGCCGCCGCTTCGATCAGGAGTAGCGCGCCCGTAGCCGACATCTGCATATCGAACGCGCCGCCGCACCGACGAGGTGCGGCGGCGCGTTCTCATGCGTGCACCATCCGGCTGCTGACGGTGCGCCGCGCGCGGGTCCCCACAACGCCCCACGATCTTCCCCCATAACCTCCCACCACCCACCTACGCGCCGCCCCATGACCGGCCGAAACCTGGGAAACCAGAGCGTTTGCTGGTAGTTGTCGGGCGCTTGCCTCGCCCCGTGGTGCGTGTCGCCAGAACACGGAAAAAGTTCTCCACCACAGTGATAGCTGGGATGACCTGCGTAATCGACGACGCGGGGAGCCAGATCACCCCGAGTTTCGATTGAAAGTGGGGGAAAGTGGGGTAATGTGGAGCGCGCACAAGAGGAAGGGCATACATCCGAGGTGATCGTGCTCCCCGTACCACGGGGTTGATCCGGGAGGTAGCGGGTTGTTTCTCGGTACCTATACACCTCGGTTGGATGACAAGGGGCGACTGACGTTGCCTGCGAAGTTTCGAGACGATCTGGCGGGAGGGTTGATGGTCACGAAGGGTCAGGACCACAGCCTTGCCGTATATCCCAAGGAAGAGTTCACCGCTCTCGCACGGCGAGCCGCGGCGGCATCTCGAAGCAATCCGCAGGCGCGCGCGTTCGTCCGGGCACTCGCGGCCGGTACGGATGAACAGCGTCCGGACGCCCAGGGCCGGATCGTGTTGTCGGCCGATCATCGTCGCTACGCGAACCTTTCGCGGGATTGCGTGGTGATCGGATCGGTCGACTTCCTCGAGATATGGGATAAGCAGGCGTGGGAGTCCTACCTCGCCGAGCATGAGGAGGACTACGCGCAAGCGAGAGATGAGTCGCTGGGCGGAATCTTCTAGCCCTGAGCGAACGAGTGCCACGCGGCCTCTGCCCGGACGCGCGGACCCTGACGTACTTCCCCGACGCCAGGTGCCGAGGCTCCGGTCAGAGACCCCGCGGCATTCGTATTTCGAAAGTAGCTGTGTAACAAGGCGACCCCGCAGCGATTGATCCCACTGACACGGCTCGATGCGCGACGACGCGAGGCAGGATTCCGGGAGGTCGAGGTGAACCGTGAACAGGACGGTCCTCGCCATGTTCCGGTTCTGCTCCAGCGGGCCGACGCGCTTCTCGGTCCGGCACTCGCCGAGCCCGGCGCGGTATATGTCGACGCGACATTGGGTTTGGGCGGACACGCCGAACACTTCCTACGCACCTACCCGAATATCCACCTCGTCGGACTCGATCGCGATACTCATGCGCTGGCATTGGCCGGTGCGCGATTGGCGCCGTTCGCGGACCGAATCACCTTGGTGCACATCCGATATGACGGAATCGCTGCCGCGCTGAAGCAGGCCGGATTGCCGACCGCCGGATCGGTGAGCGCCATCCTGATGGATCTCGGCGTGTCCTCGATGCAACTCGACGAGGCCGAGCGCGGCTTCGCTTACTCCGTCGACGCGCCACTGGATATGCGGATGGATCCGACCACCGGCATCACCGCCGCCGATGTGCTCAACACCTATAGCCACGGTGATCTGGCGCGCGTGCTGAAAACCTATGGCGAGGAACGCTTCGCGGGCAAGATCGCCTCCGAGGTGCTGCGCCGTCGGCAGCAGAGGCCGTTTCGCACGAGTGCCGAATTGGTCGAATTGCTTTATGCCACAATCCCGGCCGCCGCCAGGCGGACGGGCGGGCATCCGGCCAAGCGGACCTTCCAGGCGCTGCGGGTGGAGGTGAACGGTGAGCTCGACTCGCTGCGTGCCGCTCTGCCCGCCGCTCTGGACTCGCTGCGGGTCGGCGGCCGGATCGTGATCATGTCGTATCAGTCGCTCGAGGATCGGGTGGTCAAACAGGAGTTGGCGCCGCGCACGACATCGCGGACACCGGTCGACCTGCCGGTCGAATTGCCCGGTATGGGACCGGAATTCAAGTTGCTGACCCGGGGCGCCGAGAAGGCGACCGAACAAGAGATCGAAGAGAACCCGAGGGCGGCACCCGTGCGGATGCGCGCGGCGCAGAGAATCCAGGAGGGGACAGCATGAGTGTGCGCACGCGTACCGTCGAGGCGCCGGGCCGGATCGCTCGCCGGGTTCAGGCCGCCGAGCGGGTGAAATCGGGTGCCGCACAACGGGCCTACGCCAAGCGTCGGATGCGGGCCGAGCAGTCGGGGGACCAGCACGATCTGCCGAGGCAACGCGCATCGGCGATGGCTTCGCGAATTCCGTTCGTGGCGGCCATCATCGCGCTGCTCGGCTGCGGTCTCGCGCTCACCCTGCTGCTCACCACGCGTTCGGCGGAGGACAGCTATCAGCTCGGCGATGCCAGGGCGACCAACCGCAAGCTGGCCGACGAACGCGCGGCGCTGCAGCGCGAGGTCGAGGCCGCCGACTCCGCGCCCGAACTCGCCGCCAGGGCCCGCGAACTCGGAATGATCCCGGCCAAGGATCCGGCCCGGCTGGTGATCGGACCGGATGGCGGGGTAACGGTGATCGGCAAGCCGACGCCCGCCCAGGGTGCGCCGGTGCCGCCGCTGAACAGCTCGCCTGCCACGCCCACCGTCCCGCCGACGGGCAATGCCCAGGCTCGCGGTGAACGATTGGTTCCGGTGACGACCACGCCGACCACCCAGCCGAATACCGGCCAGCCCGCGAACACGGTTGCGGGACAGGCGAGTCCGACGCCCAGCCCGGCACCGGCAAGCCCGGCGCCGACGCCGAGTCCGCTCGGGCAGGCTCCGGTGGAAACACCGCAACCGGAAACTCCGCAGCCCGTACCGGCGCAAGCTCGAGCGCCGCAGTCCGAGACGCCCCAACCAGCGCCCACTCCTGACGAGGGCGCCCGATGAGCATGCGGCAGACCAGGCCCGCGTCGCGTCAGCGCCGCGGGCCGTCGGCATCCAAGGCAGGCTCCAGCAGAGCCGCCGCGACATCGAGGACGGCAACCGCGTCCAGACCGCGGGCGGCCGCCCCGGATCGCCCGCTGCGCCTGCGTCTCGGTGTCGGCCGGGTGATCATGCTGATCGCACTGGCGGTCGTCGCGCTGCAATTGCTATGGGTGCAGAGCATTTCCGCGCCCAGCCTGTCCGCGCAGGCAGCCAGTCAGCGCACCACCCGCGAGCCCGAGTACGCCACCCGTGGGCCGATCACCGATCGCAACGGGAAGTCGCTCGCGATCACGCTCAGCGCTCAGGCGCTGACCTTCCAGCCGGTGGTCGTGCGCAAACAACTCGCCGATGCGAAGGAGAAGTCGGCCAAGGCTCCGGATCCCGATGAGCGGCTCAAAGCGATCGCCAAGACCATCCATGACAAGATCGGCAAGGACGCGCCCGCCGAATCGGCACTGTTGGACAAGCTGAAGAGCGATACGCAGTTCGTCTACCTGGCCCGCAATGTCGATCCGCGCATCGCCTCCGATATCAAGGTGCAATTTCCCGAGGTCGGCGCCGAGCGCCAGGATGTGCGCGACTATCCGGGCGGCTCGCTGGCAGCCAATGTGCTCGGCACCACCGGCTGGGACGGACACGGCCAGATGGGCCTCGAATCGTCGCTGGACTCGCTGCTTGCGGGTACCGACGGCTCGCAGACCTACGACCGCGGCTCCGACGGCGCGGTCATTCCGGGCAGCTGGCGCGATAAGCAGCCTGCGGTGAACGGCTATTCGGTCCAACTGACCCTGGACTCGGATCTGCAGTACTACGTGCAGCAGCAGGTGCAGCAGGCCAAGGAGATGTCCGGCGCGAACGCGGCCTCGGCCGTCGTGCTGGATGCCAAGACCGGCCAGGTACTGGCGATGTCGAATGACAACACCTTCAACCCGGCGCTGGGACCGCAGCATTGGGGCAACGCCGAGATGCAGAACCCCTCGGTGCAGGATCCCTTCGAACCCGGTTCGGTCAACAAGATCGTGACCGCGGCCGCGGCCATCGAATACGGCTTGACCAATCCCGACGAGGTGCTGCAGGTGCCCGGCGAGATCCGGATGTCGGGCGTCACCGTGCACGACGCCTGGGAGCACAGCACTATGCCGTACACCACCACCGGCATCTTCGGTAAGTCCTCCAATGTCGGCACGCTGATGCTGGCGCAGCGGGTCGGCGAGGACCGGTTCGCGGATATGGTCAACCGATTCGGACTCGGCCAGCGCACCGGTGTCGGACTGCCCGGCGAGAGCCCGGGCCAGGTGCCTGCCCGCGACCAGTGGTCCGGCGGTACCTTCGCGAACCTGCCCATCGGACAGGGCCTTTCGATGACGACCCTGCAGATGACCGGGATGTATCAAGCCATTGCCAATGGCGGCGTGCGGATTCCGCCGCGCATCGTCAAGTCGGAGACCGCACCGGACGGCACCCGCACCGAGGAGCCGCAGCCCGACGGCGTGCGTGTGGTGAGCGAACAGACCGCGGCCACGCTGCGCACCATGTTCCAGGCGGTCGTGCAGCGCGATCCGATGGGCGTGCAGATGGGGACCGGTGGGTCCGCGGCGATCGATGGCTATCAGGTGGCGGGCAAGACCGGCACCGCCCAGAAGGTCGACCCGAGCTGCCACTGCTATTCGACCTCGTCGTTCTACATCACTTTCGCCGGTATTGCTCCCGCGGACAATCCGCGCTATGTCATCGGGCTGATGCTCGACGCGCCGATTCGCAGCTCCGACGGCAGCGGTGGCGGGTCGGTGGCGCCGCTGTTCCACAACATCGCCTCCTGGGCGCTGCAGCGTGACCGGATCCCCCCTTCACCCGAGCCGTCGCGACGGTTCGTTCTGCAGGCTTCATAAGATTGGAGCCGCGTTGCCCGGCCGTGAGCCGACGTCGGTAACCTGACTCGACGTTCCCGCCTTTCCTATAGATCCACCCAGTCCCGTCCGCGCCGATTCCCGAGAGGAGCCCTGTGCCCGCGCAGTCCAGCCAGCACGTGCTCCGGCCGACCCATTCGCGGTCGACGTCGTTGTCCACCGTACTGGCCATGACCGGTGCCGGCTCGTCGCGAGCCGACCTCGCGCAGATCCAGGTCACCGGCATCGAGCAGCGCTCGCATGCGGTGCAGCCGGGTGATCTGTTCGCCGCACTGCCGGGCGCGCAGGCGCACGGCGCACGTTTCGCGCGCGATGCCGTCGAACGGGGCGCGGTCGCGGTCTTCACCGACCCCGCGGGCGCCGAACTGGCCGGTGAGCTCGGCGTGCCGGTGCTGGTGCGCGAGCAGCCCAGGTCGGTGCTCGGCGAGCTTTCGGGCGCGCTCTACGGCAATCCGTCCGAGCGGTTGCGCATCGTCGGCATCACCGGCACCTCGGGCAAGACGACCACGGCGTATCTGGTGGAGGCCGGGCTGGCCGCCAGCGGCCTGTCCACGGCGCTGATCGGCACCATCGAGACCAGGATCGGCGGTCGCCGGGTGCCGAGCGCGTTGACCACGCCCGAGGCGCCGCAGCTGCATGCCATGTTCGCGCTGATGGTCGAGCAGGGTGTGGATGCGGTCGTGATGGAGGTTTCCAGCCACGCGCTGGCGCTGGGCCGGGTGGACGGTGTGCGCTTCGCGGTGGGCGCGTTCACCAATCTCTCCCAGGACCACCTGGACTTCCACGCCGACTTCGAGGATTACTTCGCCGCCAAGCGCAGGCTTTTCGAACCGGAGTCGCCGGTCGCCGCACGCACCTCGGTCATCTGCGTCGATGACGAATGGGGACGGCGCCTCGCCGCCGACCTCACGGATCCGATCACCGTATCCACCACCGGTTCCGGTACGTGGCAGCTCACTGGCGAGGTATCCGCGCACGGCGGCGAGCAGGAATTCACCGCTGCCGGACCAGGGACGAATGTCGATGTGCGCCTGCGGCTTCCGGGCCGCTACAACGTCGCCAACGGACTGCTCGCGGTCGCGGTGTGCACCGCTGCTGGAGCCGAGTCCGCCGTCGCCGCGCCCGCACTGGCCACTGTCGACGTGCCGGGCCGGATGCAGCGGGTCGAGCGCGGACAGGACTTCCTGGCCATCGTCGACTACGCGCACAAGCCCGCCGCGGTGGAGTCGGTGATCGCCACACTGCGCGGTCATCTGGCGGCCGATACCGGTGGTCGGCTGGCCGTGGTCGTCGGCGCGGGCGGGGACCGGGACGCGGGTAAGCGCCCGCTGATGGGTGCGGCCGGTGCGCGCGGCGCTGATCTGCTGATCATCACCGACGACAATCCGCGCAGCGAGGATCCGGCCGCGATCCGCACCGCGCTGCGCCGAGGCGCGCTGGCGGTCCCGGAGGCCGAACGCGGTGAAGTACGTGAAATCGGGGACCGGGCCGCGGCCATCACCGCCGCCGTCGACTGGGCGCGTCCCGGTGACGTGGTGCTGGTGGCAGGTAAGGGACATGAGGCAGGGCAGGAGATCCAGGGCGTGAAGCATCCGTTCGACGACCGCGACGTGCTCGCGGCGGCGTTGGAGCGACGGGAGCGAGGCCCGCGGGACCACAACACCGCCGCGGGAGCGACGGGCCCGGAGGCGGTAGCGGAGCGTGACCACGTAGGGCCCCGCGAGCGCGGCCGATCCAATACTGAGCAGAGTCCGCAGGGGTCGGACGCGGAGGACTTGACGGTTTCATGATCGAGATGACGCTGCGGGAGATCGCGGAGGTCGTCGGCGGCACGCTGCACGACGCCCCAGACCCGGAGGTGACGGTAACGGGTTCGGTCGAATTCGATTCGCGCCGAATCGGTTCCGGGGACCTTTTCTTGGCCCTGCCCGGCGAACAGGCCAACGGCCACGACTATGCGAAGGCCGCCGTCGACGCCGGTGCGGTCGCGGTGCTCGCGGCCCGCCCGGTGGGCGTGCCCGCGATCGTGGTGGCTCCCAGTCCGGGTACTGTGCCCGCGAAATCCGTTGCGCTGGCGGGTGATTCGGACGGGTCGGGCGCCGCGGTGCTGGTCGCGCTCGCTACGCTCGCCCGGGTGAGCGTCGAACGTCTTTCCGCGGCAGGCGGACTCACCGTGGTCGGGGTGACCGGCTCCTCGGGCAAGACCTCGACCAAGGATCTGCTCGCGGCCGTGCTCACGCCCCTGGGTCCGGTCGTCGCGCCGCCCGGATCGTTCAACAACGAACTCGGCCATCCGTGGACCGCGCTGCGCGCCGATGCCGACACCCGCTTCCTGGTACTGGAACTGTCCGCGCGCGGTCCCGGCCATATCGCCGCGCTCGCACAGGTCGCGCCGCCGAAGATCGGTGTCGTGCTCAATGTGGGCACCGCCCATCTCGGTGAGTTCGGCAGTCGTGAGGCGATCGCGAAGACCAAGGGCGAACTCGTCGAGGCATTGCCGTCGACGGGTCTGGCCGTACTCAATGCCGACGATCCGCAGGTGGCCGCGATGGCCGCACGCACGCAGGCCCGCGTGGTGACGGTCGGCCAAGCGGGCAATGCCGAAATCCGCGCCACCGATGTACATCTCGATGCCGAGGCACGCGCGGGCTTCACTCTGCACACAAGTAAGGGCAGCATCCCGGTGCGGCTCGCCGTGCACGGCGAACACCAGGTCGGCAATGCGCTGTCCGCCGTCGCCGTCGCACTCGAATGCGGTGCGGACCTGGAAACCGTCGCGCAGGCACTCGGCGGCGCACATGCCGCATCGGCCCGCCGCATGGATGTGCGGACCACCGCCGACGGCATCACCGTCGTCAACGACTCCTACAACGCCAATCCGGATTCGGTGCGCGCCGCGCTCAAGGCGTTGGTGACCATGTCGCGTGCGGGCGACACCCCGCGCCGCAGCTGGGCCGTACTCGGCGAAATGGGTGAACTCGGCGAGGAATCCGTCATCGAACACGACCGGATCGGCCGCCTCGCGGTGCGTCTGGATGTCTCGCGGCTGATCGTGGTCGGCACCGGAAGGCCATCCCACGCGATGCACCAGGGCGCGGTAATGGAAGGCTCGTGGGGCGAGGAGTCGATCCTCGTGCCCGATATCGGCGCGGCCATCGAGTTGCTCGACAATGAAGTCGAACCGGGCGATGTGGTGCTGGTCAAGGCGTCCAAAGCGGTCGGACTGTGGGCGGTCGCCGAACATTTGACCAGCGCGGAACGTGCGGGAATTAGTCGGGGTAGCACGGAGGCGCGAGGCGTGAGCGAGCGAACCATGGGCACAGCGGCATCCTGCCGAACGACTGAGCCGAGCGTCAGCGAGGCGGAGTCGTGAGGCAGATTTTGTTCGCGGCTGGGATCGCGTTGGCGGTCTCGATCCTGCTGACGCCGCTGTTGATACGGATCTTCGCCAGGCAGGGCTTCGGGCAGGAGATCCGGGTCGACGGTCCGGCCAGTCATCAGGCCAAGCGCGGCACCCCGACCATGGGCGGTGTGGCCATTCTGGTCGGCATGTGGGCCGGCTACCTCGGCTCACATCTGATCGGCATCGGCTACGACGCCGACGGACCGTCCGCCTCGGGCATTCTGGTGCTCGGGCTGACCACCGCACTCGGTGTGGTCGGCTTCCTCGATGACTTCATCAAGCTGCGCAAGCAGCGCAATCTCGGTCTGTCGGCCGCGGGTAAATACGTCGGTCAGCTCAGCGCCGCGATCCTGTTCGGCATCCTCGCCTTGCAGTTCCGTGGCGGCAACGGGTTGACTCCGGCGAGTAAGCATCTGTCCTATGTCCGCGATATCACCACGGTGTCGATGGGCGTGATCATCTTCCTGTGCTGGGTCTGTCTGCTGGTCGTGGCCTGGTCGAATGCGGTGAACCTGACCGACGGCCTGGACGGCCTGGCCGCGGGTTCGATGAGCCTGGTGCTCGGCGCCTACGTGATCATCACGTTCTGGCAGTACCGCAATGCCTGCGCGACGATCCCGGAGGCGGGCTGCTACAACGTGCGCGATCCGCTGGATCTGGCACTGGTCTGTGCCTCCGCTGCCGCCGCGTGTGTCGGCTTCCTGTGGTGGAATGCCGCGCCCGCCAAGATCTTCATGGGCGATACCGGTTCGCTGGCCCTGGGTGGCATGCTCGCGGGCCTGTCCATCACGACCCGCACCGAACTGCTGATGGTCGTGATCGGTGCGCTGTTCGTCGCGGAAACCGCCTCGGTGGTGCTTCAGGTCGCGGTGTACCGCACAACCCGCAACCGGCTATTCAAGATGGCGCCGTTCCATCATCACTTCGAACTCAGCAAGTGGGCCGAGACTACGGTGATCATTCGGTTCTGGCTGCTGGCGGCGATGGCGTCGGCGGTCGGACTCGGCCTGTTCTACAGCGAATATCTCTCAGCGGTCGGGTGAAGTAGCGATGGTCGAACATTCTCCGCGGGCCCTGCGAACACCGGGGCCTATGCTCGAATTCCTGCGTGGCCGTGACGTTCTGGTGGCCGGATGGGGGGTCTCGGGCCGCTCGTTGGTCGAGCCGCTGCGCGATATCGGCGCGCGTCCGGTGGTCACCGACGGCGGTGCCGCCGCATTGGCCGAGGCGGCCGGGCTCGGTCTGGACATCGCGACCTGCACCGAACTGGAAACCGCGGACTGGAGCCGCTTCGCACTGGTCATCACCAGTCCGGGCTGGCGGCCGGATTCGCCGGTGCTCGCCGCCGCGGTGACCGAGGGCACCCCGGTCTGGGGCGATGTCGAATTCGCCTGGTGGGTCGATCAGGCCAGGATCTACGGTCCGGTCCGCAAATGGCTGGTGGTGACCGGTACGAACGGCAAGACCACCACCACCTCGATGGTGCATTCGATCCTGCGCGCGGCCGGTATCGCCAGCGTCGCCTGCGGCAATATCGGACTGCCGATCCTGGATGCGCTGCGCCGTAATCCCGGTCCGCAGGTGCTGGCGGTCGAGCTGTCCTCGTTCCAATTGCATTGGGCGCCTTCGGTGCGACCCGAGGCCGGTGTGGTGCTGAATGTGGCCGAGGATCACCTGGATTGGCACGGCGGCCTCGATGCCTACGCCGCCGCCAAGTCCAGGGCGCTGTATGGCCGCGTCGGCGTCGTCGGGCTCGACGATCCGGTGGCCGCCTCGCTGGCCCGGCGCAGTAAGGCGCGCCGGACGGTCGGCTTCCGGATCGGCGTACCCGCCGACGGCGAACTCGGTGTCGTGGACGGCAAACTGCTCGACCGCGCCTTCACCAAGGCCGCCATCCTGGCAGAGGTCGGCGATATCAGCCCCAAGGGACCCGCCGGTGTCGCCAACGCACTCGCCGCCGCCGCGCTGACCAGGGCCATCGATGTGGCACCGCAATTCGTGCGGGAAGGTCTCATCGAGCACAAGGTCGGTCCGCACCGCGCCGCCTTCGTGCGCGAGGTGTCCGGTGTCGAATTCATCGATGACTCCAAGGCCACCAACCCGCATGCCGCCCGCTCATCGATTCTCGGTCACCCGCAGGTGGTTTGGATCGCCGGTGGGCAGCTGAAGGGCGCGTCGGTCGAGGATATGGTCGAGGAGATCGCCGATCGCCTCGTCGCCGCCGTGCTGATCGGGGCCGACGCGCCGGTGATCGCGGCCGCATTGGCGCGACACGCGCCCGAGGTCCCGGTTGTCGAGGTCCGCGCGGGAGACCATGCAGGAATGGGTGACGCTGGAGTAGATGGGGCTGCGAGCGCCGACGCCGTGATGGCGCAGGCCGTACGCGCCGCGGCCGGGCTCGCCCGTCCCGGGGACGCCGTACTGCTGGCTCCGGCCGCGGCCTCCTTGGATATGTTCGCCGACTACACCCACCGCGGGCGCAGCTTCGCCGCGGCGGTGGCCGCGCTGGAAGACGGTGACATCGGGCGGCATCCATGACCGAGACGACCCGGCGGAATCGGCTGGCGGCCACCAAATTCGGCGCCTGGCTGGCGCGCCCGCTCGCGTCGTTCCATCTCGTCGTCACGATCGCGACACTGCTGACGGTGCTCGGTCTGGTCATGGTGTTGTCGGCATCGAGCGTCGAGGCATATGTCGACGGCGGGTCGGCGTATTCGCTGTTCATCCAGCAGGCGATGTTCGCCGCGATCGGCGCGGTCCTGTTCTATCTGGCACTGCGGATTTCGTTGCGCCGACTGCGGCAATGGTCGTTTCCGCTGTTCGCGATCTCGGTGCTGGCGCTGTTGCTGGTGCTGATTCCCGGCATCGGCTCCGAGGTGCAGGGTGCGCGGCGCTGGTTCTTCCTCGGGCCGGTCTCGGTGCAGCCATCGGAGATCGTGAAGGTGACGCTGGTGGTGTGGGGTGCGCATCTGCTCGCCTCGCGCCGCTCGGAACAGGCAGGCCTGAAAGACATTCTGGTGCCGCTGGTGCCTGCCGGTCTGCTGGTGTGTCTGCTCGTCGTGCTGGAGCCGAACCTGTCGACCACCATCGCGCTGGGTATCGTGCTCGCCGCACTGCTGTGGTTCGGCGGGCTGCCGGTTCGGCTGTTCGTCACCATCGCGATTTCGGGCATGATCGCCGCGGGCGTCCTCGCGCTGTCCGCCGGTTATCGCTCGGACCGGATGCGCGCCTTCTTCAATCCGGGTGACGATCCGCAGGGCATCAATTACCAAGCGCGCCAGGCGCTGTACTCGCTGGCCGACGGCGGGATCTGGGGTCGCGGCCTCGGCCAGAGCCGCGCCAAATGGCAGTACCTGCCGAACGCGCACAACGACTTCATCTTCGCCATCATCGGCGAGGAACTCGGATTCCTCGGCTGCGCACTGGTACTGGGCCTGTTCGCACTGTTCGTCTACACCGGCCTGCGCATCGCGAGCCGTTCGGTCGATCCGTTCCTGCGGCTGCTCACCGCGACCGCGACGACCTGGATCACCGGCCAGGCGCTGATCAATATCGGCTATGTGGTCAACCTGCTCCCGGTGACCGGTCTGCAGCTGCCGCTGGTTTCTGCGGGTGGTTCGTCGCTGGCGATCACCCTGTTCATGTTCGGCATCATCGCCAATGCGGCCCGGCACGAGCCCGAGGCGATTTCGGCGCTGCAAGCCGGCCAGGACGGCAGATTCAGCCGACTGCTGCGACTGCCCAAGCCGGAGGTGTACTCACCGGCGAAGGCGGACGCGGCACGTGCGCGCTCGGCCGCGGCCAAAGCCAAGGCGGCCGAACAGCGGGCGCGGGCCGAACGGGCCAAGGCCGACCGGGCGCGGGCCGCACTGCCGCAGGGGCGGCGCGGCGAGTCCGAGTCCGGTCGACGGCGCGCGCCCGAGAGCCGGGGAACGAGTTCACTGCGGGCGACCAGGGCATGGGAGCCGAGCTATCCGATAAACCATGCGAGAGATCGGGGAAGATCCAGGTGAGTGCGGAGCGACCCCGCAAACCATTGTCGGTGATCGTCGCGGGCGGTGGTACCGCGGGACATATCGAGCCCGCGCTGGCCGTCGCCGACGCGCTGCGGCGACTCGACGATTCGATCCGGGTCACCGCGCTCGGCACCGAACGCGGACTCGAGACCAAACTGGTGCCCGAGCGCGGCTATCCGCTGGAGTTGATCCCGCCGGTGCCGTTGCCGCGCAAGCCGAGCGCGGATCTGCTGCGGCTGCCCGGCCGCGTCCGCGCCTCGGTGGCCGAGACCAGGGCGGTCATCGATGCGGTCGAGGCCGATGTGATCGTCGGCTTCGGCGGCTATGTCGCACTGCCCGCCTATCTCGCCGCGGGCCGTGGCGCGCTCGGCCGCAGGCGCGCGGTACCGGTGGTGGTGCACGAGGCGAATGCCAAGGCTGGGATCGCCAACAAGGTCGGCGCCAGGCGCGCGGCCAGAGTGCTTGCCGCCGTACCCGATTCGGGCCTGCCCAAGGCCGAGGTCATCGGCATTCCGGTGCGCGGGTCCATTACCTCGCTGGATCGGGCCGCATTGCAGGCCGAGGCCCGTGCGCATTTCGGTCTGCCCGCCGAGGGGCCGGTCCTGCTCGTCTTCGGTGGCTCGCAGGGTGCGGTCTCGTTGAACAAGGCGATCTCCGGCGCGGCGGCACAGCTGGCCGCGGCGGGCGTCTCGGTGCTGCACGCGCACGGACCCAAGAACATCCTCGAGGTCGCGGAATCGGATGAGGGTGGGGCGCGGTATATCGCCGTGCCGTATCTTTCCCGGATGGACCTGGCCTATGCCGCCGCCGACGCGGTCGTCTGCCGCTCCGGCGCGATGACCGTCGCCGAGGTGTCGGCGGTCGGTCTGCCCGCGTTCTATGTACCGCTGCCACACGGCAACGGTGAGCAGGAACTCAATGCCAGGCCGATCGTCCGTCAGGGGGGTGGCAGAATCGTTCCCGATGCCGAGCTGACCCCGAAATACGTGATCGACGAGGTGATACCTTTGCTGACCGACCACGCACGGCTGATCGAGATGAGCCTGTCCGCCGCAGGCGCCGGACACCGCGACGCCGCCGACGAGCTGGCGCGCATTGTCGTCGAGGTGAGCGGCCGGTGACCGCGGGAGCCGATGCCACCGAATCCGGGGCGGTCGGCGCCGCGGGAGCGACGGGCCCGGAGGCGGTAGCGGAGCGTAACCACGTAGGGCCCCGCGAGCGCGGCCAATCCAACACTGCCGGCGCCGACGAGACGCGCTCGGCCCTGCCGCCCGAATTGGCGCGCGTGCATATGGTCGGTATCGGCGGGGCGGGCATGTCCGGCATCGCCCGCATTCTGCTCTCGCGCGGTGGCTCGGTCTCCGGCTCGGATGCCAAGGAGAGTCGCGGTGTGCTCGCGCTGCGGGCCAGGGGCGCGCAGGTGCGCATCGGTCACGATGCCAGCGCCCTCGATCTGCTGCCCGGTGGCCCGACCGCGGTGGTCACCACGTACGCGGCCATCCCGAAGACCAATCCCGAACTGGTCGAGGCGAATCGGCGCGATATTCCGGTGCTGTTGCGTCCCGCCGTACTCGCCTCGCTGATGCAGGGACATCGCACGCTGCTGGTCTCGGGCACGCACGGCAAGACCTCGACCACGTCGATGCTGATCGTGTCGTTGCAGCACTGCGGATTCGATCCGTCCTTCGCGGTCGGCGGTGAACTCAACGAGGCGGGCACCAACGCTCACCATGGCACCGGCGAGATTTTCGTCGCCGAGGCCGACGAGAGCGACGGCTCGCTGCTGCAATACGACCCGGATGTCGCCGTGGTCACCAATATCGAATCCGATCACCTGGACTTCTTCGGCTCCGATGAGGCCTATGTCCAGGTCTTCGACGATTTCGCCGACCGTCTCGTCCCCGGCGGGCTGCTGGTGGTGTGTCTGGACGATCCCGGTTCGCGGGCGCTGGCCGAGCGGGTCGGTGCGCGATTGGCGGAGAAGAACGTCCGGGTGCTCGGCTACGGGTCGGGTGAGCTGTCCGACCCGCCGGTGCCGGTTGGCGTGCGGCTGCACAGTTGGGAGCCGCGCGATGTCGGCGGCCTGGCCCAGTTCCAACTCGCCGATGAGGCCGCGCCGCGCACCCTGCGACTCGCGGTGCCCGGTCGGCATATGGCACTCAACGCATTGGCCGCGCTGCTCGCCGCACGCGCCGCCGGTGCGGATATGGACGAAATCATCCAGGGCCTGGAGGGTTTCGGCGGTGTGCACCGCCGGTTCCAGTTCGTGGGCCGCGAAAACGGGGTGCGTGTTTTCGACGATTACGCCCACCACCCGACCGAGGTGCGGGCGGTACTCGGCGCGGCAGCGGAGCTGGTGCAGCAGGAGGCCCGCGACGGTGCGCGCTCTCGACAGGGCCGGGTCATCGTGGTGTTCCAACCGCACCTCTACAGCCGCACCGCCACCTTCGCCCAGGATTTCGGCGCGGCGCTGAGCCTCGCCGACGAGGTTGTCGTGCTCGATGTCTTCGGTGCGCGGGAGAAGCCGCTGCCCGGCGTCAACGGCGCACTCGTCGCGCAAGCCGTCACCAAACCCGTGCACTACCAGCCGGATATGTCGCGGGTCGGTCGTCAGGTCGCGGGTCTGGCACTGCCCGGCGATGTGGTGATCACCATGGGTGCGGGCGATGTGACGATGCTCGGCAGCCAGATTCTCGATGGGCTGCGAGCTCGTCCGCAATACGGGCGGTGACCCGCGATGCGAACCGCGGGTGACTGGTTCGACCGGGCACACCGAGGTCGCCTGCGCCTGTGGAGTTTGCTCGGCGTGTGCGTCCTTACCGTTGTCGCTGTACTGGCCTGGTTCACCCCGGTGCTTTCGGCGAGCACAGTCGAGGTCGACGGTTTGGTCGCGGTGCCCGAGGAACAGGTGCGCGACAAACTCGAGATCCCGTCCGGCCGCTCGATGTTGCGCATCGACACCGATGCGATGGCCCGGCGGGTGGCCAGCATTCCGAAAGTCCGCACCGCACGGGTGCAACGTGTATTTCCGTCCACCGTCAAGGTGACGGTGGTGGAGCGCACGCCAGTACTGTTCTGGGACAGTCCGCAAGGCGCGCATCTGCTGGATGCGGAGGGTGTGGAGTTCGCGATCGAAGAGGCGCCCATCGGCGTTGCGAAGCTGACCACGGAAAATCCCGGCGGTGACGATCCGGTCACCCGGGCTGCGGCCTCGGTGCTATCGGTACTGCCAGCAGGGCTGGTCGTGCAAGTGGACGAGGTTGTCGCGCGGTCGATTTCGGATATTTCGCTGAACCTGCGCGACGGCCGCACGGTACTGTGGGGAGGAACTAATGACGCGGAACGCAAGGCGGCCGTGGTGATGCCGCTGTTGACCCGCGATGGAACGGTGTTCGATGTTTCGAGTCCGAATCTGGTCACGGTAAAGTGATCGATACCCATTGTGCCCAGGGGTTTTTCGATGGAACTGTGACCGCAGTGGGAACAGCCCAGCGAGACCGGGGGTTCGGGGGCAACCGTTCACGATACGACGTGTTGCGCGGTGAGACGAGAGGGATCACACAAGATTCTGTCAGTCGTTTCGGCGCGCCTGCGCGTCTATCGCGGCGGCTGCGAATAGCGTTCCGCAGCAGTCGGATACTTGACATAACGCTAACCCTGTGGTTGAGGTTTAGGGTTTGCCCGGACTGTCACAGGCCGAATGTCGAGAACCCGAAAACGACAGACTTTAGATCGAAGGAAGGCGAGAGCCCATGACGCCCCCGCACAACTACCTTGCTGTGATCAAGGTCGTCGGCATCGGTGGCGGCGGCGTGAATGCCGTCAACCGGATGATCGAACAGGGACTCAAGGGAGTCGAGTTCATCGCGGTCAACACCGACGCGCAGGCGCTGCTGATGAGCGATGCCGACGTCAAACTCGACGTCGGCCGTGAGCTCACCCGCGGTCTCGGTGCCGGTGCCGACCCCGAGGTCGGTCGCAAGGCCGCCGAGGATCACAAGGACGAGATCGAAGAGGTGCTCAAGGGCGCCGATATGGTCTTCGTCACCGCGGGTGAGGGCGGCGGCACCGGTACCGGTGGCGCACCCGTGGTCGCGAGCATCGCGCGCAAACTCGGCGCGCTCACCATCGGTGTGGTCACCAGGCCGTTCTCCTTCGAGGGCAAGCGCCGTGGCAACCAGGCCGAGGTGGGCATCAACCTGCTGCGCGAATCCTGCGACACGCTCATCGTCATCCCGAACGATCGGCTGCTGCAACTCGGCGATGCGGCGGTCAGCCTGATGGACGCCTTCCGCTCCGCCGATGAGGTACTGCTCAACGGTGTGCAGGGCATTACCGACCTGATCACCACCCCGGGTCTGATCAACGTCGACTTCGCCGACGTCAAGAGCGTGATGTCCGGGGCCGGAAGCGCTTTGATGGGTATCGGCTCGGCGCGCGGCGAGGGCCGTTCGGTCAAGGCCGCGGAGTCGGCGATCAATTCGCCACTGCTCGAGGCCTCGATGGATGGTGCGCACGGCGTACTGCTCTCGATCGCGGGCGGTTCGGATCTGGGTCTGTTCGAGATCAACGAGGCGGCCTCGCTGGTGCAGGAGGCCGCGCATATCGAGGCGAATATCATCTTCGGTACCGTCATCGACGATTCGCTCGGCGATGAGGTTCGCGTCACGGTGATCGCGGCCGGTTTCGACGGCGGCGGTCCGGCGAGGCGCACCTTCGAGGCGGGTCGCAGCGCGATCGGGTCGGGCCGGGCCGGTGAGATCGGCCAGACCAGCCGGGCCAGCGAGATCGCCGCCGCATCGCGTACCGAAACCGCTTCCGCCGCAGGTCAAACCAGCTCCACCCGGGGTGCGGTGCCCAGCTACCGGGATTCCGAGCGAGCCCGCACGCTGGCCGAGCCGACGGCAACGCACAATACGCGCTCGCATATCGAGCCGCCGGATTCCGATGATGACGACGACGTCGACGTGCCGTCGTTCATGCGCCGATAGGTCATAAGCAAATCGCAAGGCAAGACTGGCACACTGGGCGGTATGCCCACGCAACACCTGATCTCGTACGTACATGGGTAACCCGTCGGGGACGCCCAGCACCCAGCTGAGCACACGACTGCCGGTCCGCGCCGGTGGTGCTGATGCGCCCGACGACCGGCAAAAGGTCCGGGGAGGCGGGGGAGTCGTTCGACGAGTGACGACCACCAGAGCGGGCGGTTTTTCGGCGCCGCCATACGATTCGTTCAATCTCGGGGATCATGTGGGGGACGACCCGGCGACCGTTCACCGGAACCGGGACCGGCTGGCCGAGGGTATCGGCCTGACACCGGATCGGCTCGTGTGGATGGAACAGATCCATGGGCGCAATGTCGAAATCATCGATAGGCCATCGGATGCGCCGGTGCCCGCCACCGACGCACTGGTGACGACCGTGCCGGGGCTGGCACTGGTGGTGCTCACCGCGGACTGCGTACCGATTCTGCTATCCGATGACGAAGCAGGGGTGATCGCCGCCGTGCACGCCGGGCGAATCGGTGCGCGCATCGGCATCGTGCCGCGGGTCCTGGATGCGATGGTTTCGGCTGGCGCCCGCATCGAGCGGATCGGAGCCTTCCTGGGTCCGGCCGCATCGGGTCGTCAATACGAGGTGCCCGCCGCGATGCGAGCCGATGTCGAGGCGCATCTGCCCGGCAGCGCGACGACCACCGTGCGCGGCACACCCGGACTCGACCTGCGCGCCGGAATCAGCAGGCAGCTCACCGAAGCCGGAATCGGCGGGGTCGCCCTCGATCCGCGCTGCACGATCGAGGACAAGACGCTGTTCAGTCATCGTCGCGGCGCACCGACCGGGCGCATGGCCGGTGTCATCTGGATACAGGCGGACGCATGAGTACGGAATCGATTGCGGCCGAGGCCATGGACGGCCGGACCGCCGAACTCGCGGCGAATCTCGCCGATCTGAACAAGCGAATCGGCGCGGCTTGTCATGTGGCCGGGCGTGATCCGGACTCGGTGCGGCTGTTGCCCGTGACGAAGTTCTTCCCGGCCGCCGATATCGCCATCCTGCATCGGTTGGGCTGCAGGGAATTCGGCGAGTCCAGGGAGCAGGAGGCGACCGCGAAGGTCGCCGAACTGACCGATCTCGCGGATGTGCGCTGGCACATGATCGGTCGGCTGCAGCGCAACAAGGCTCGGATCGTCGCGCGCTGGGCACATGCGGTGCACTCGGTGGACAGCGAACGCCTGGCAACGGCCCTTGACGCCGCGGCGCGGGCCGCCATGGACGCGGGGGAGCGCGGCGAACCGGTTCGCGTCTTGATACAGGTGAGCCTGGACGAGGATCCGGGTCGCGGTGGCGTCGCTTCGGAAGATCTTGCGGCACTGGCCGATCGGGTGGCCACCGCGCCGGGGCTGCAGCTCGCGGGCCTGATGGCGATTCCCCCGCTCGACGCCGTGCCCGACGATGCTTTTGCACGCCTTGCGCATTTGCATTCGCTGGTACGAGCGGACCATCCGGAAGCGACCGAACTCTCCGCGGGCATGTCGAGTGATCTGGAATCGGCGATCGAACACGGTTCTACCTGTGTGCGTGTCGGTACCGCCTTGATGGGCGCTCGACCGATAACCTCGGCGTAGCAAAGAAACCTCATCAGTCACATTCGACACATATGCTGGGACTGGAGAGGACTGAGCAAGACTTCAACACCCGGCCGCCACCGGGGCCGAAGGAAGGTCTATGAAATGAGCACGCTGCACAAGTTCAAGGCGTACTTCGGCATGGTTCCGCTCGAGGATTACGAAGACGACTATGTCGCCGAACCGGCCCCCCGGGGTGCGGACGAGCGCGGCTCACGTCGTCCCCGGCCCCGTGACTATTCCGAGCGCGCCGGTTACGGCGCGGACCGCTATGCCGAAGACCGCTACGACGATGAGCCGGATTATCCTGAGCCGGCGTACAAGTCGCCGTACAAGGCGGGATACCCGGTGTCTCGGCGCGACGATTATGTCGACGAGCCCTATGTGGACGACCGCTATGACGCGCGGCCGCGTCCCACCAGGATCGATGCCGCGCCGGGCGCGTCCCGATTCCGTGCGGGCGGTAATGCGCCGATGCTGCGGGGAGCCACCAGGGGTGCGCTCGCCGTCGATCCCGAGGCCGAGGAGCGGCGACTGGAGGAGCGCGTGCGCCCCGAGCCCGCGCCCGCACGCCGGCCGGGGATCTTCGAGGACGGAGGTCCCTTGTCCAAGATCACGACGCTGCGCCCGCGCGACTACAGCGAGGCCCGCATCATCGGTGAGCGCTTCCGCGAGGGCAACCCGGTGATCATGGACCTGGTCGATTTGAGCAATGCCGACGCAAAACGGCTGGTCGACTTCGCCGCCGGCCTCGCTTTCGCGCTGCGTGGCTCATTCGACAAGGTCGCGACCAAAGTGTTCCTGCTCTCACCGGCCGATGTCGATGTCTCGGCCGAAGAACGTCGCAGGATCGCCGAAACCGGCTTCTACAACCAGAAATAGCGCTGTGATCCGGGGGTTCTGTTAGACCCGTTGCGTATGGGGCGGTGTGGTCATTTTGCGCGACGCGGATTTTGGGGCAGAGTGAGGTCGTGGCCTTGTTTGCGGTGCTGTACTTCGTACTGTTCATCTTCTGGCTGTTGTTGATCAGCCGAGTGATCGTGGAGTTCATCCGCAGCTTTGCCCGAGACTGGCGCCCGAGCGGCTTCGTCGTCGTCATCCTCGAGGTGATCTTCACGATCACCGATCCTCCGGTGAAACTCCTGAGGCGGTTGATACCACCGGTGTCATTGGGAGGAATTCGGCTCGATCTGTCGATTATGGTCCTGCTTTTCGTCGTCTTCATCTCGATGACGTTTGTGGGCGGCCACGCCGACGGGTAGCCCTGGTGTGACAGAATGAACCGAGAAGATAGCTTGCTAGATCTGCTAGATCTCCAAAAGACGCGTGAAGGGATCCTTCCATGCCGCTGACCCCAGCCGATGTGCACAACGTCGCGTTCAGCAAACCGCCGATCGGGAAGCGGGGCTACAACGAGGATGAAGTAGATGCCTTCCTGGATCTCGTGGAGCAGGAGCTCTCGCGTCTGATCGAGGAGAACGCTGACCTGCGCCAGCGGGTTGCCGAACTCGATGCGGAACTGTCGGACGCCAAGAAGAATCGCGGTCCGGCCAATGCCGCCGCAGTGAAAGCGCCGGTCCAGCAAGCCCCCCCGCCCCCGCCCGAGCCCATCAAGCCGCCGGTGCAGCAGGCCCCGCCGCCGCCTCCGATGCCGGTCGCGGCACCGGTAGCCAAGGATGCGCCGAGCGCCGATGCGAACCTGCAGGCGGCCAAGGTGCTCAGCCTCGCCCAGGAGATGGCGGACCGGCTGACCAGCGATGCGAAGCTCGAAGCGGAGAACCTGCTTTCGAATGCGCGGGCCAATTCCGAACGCCTGGTCGGCGATGCGCGCACCCGCTCGGAAGCGATGATCGCCGATGCGCGGCAGAAGTCGGATGCGATGCTGTCGGATGCCCAGACCCGTTCGGACAATCAGCTACGGCAGGCCAAGGAGAAGGCCGATGCGTTGCAGGCCGATGCCGAGCGCAAGCACACCGAGATCATGGCCACCATCACCCAGCAGCGCAGCGTGCTGGAGAGCCGGATCGAGCAGCTCAAGACCTTCGAGCGGGAATACCGTGTACGGTTGAAGTCGTACCTGGAGTCCCAGCTCGAGGAGCTGGAGAACCGTGGCTCGGCGGTGCCGGTGGACGGTGGCGAGGCCTTCGTCGACGCCAATACCGCGAACAATCTCGCTCCCGCCTCGTTCGCCAAGGGCGCCAAGTAATCTCGTAGTGGAGAGATATCTCCGCTGTAGTTGCTGTTCGAGTAGCTAGAGGTACGCCCAGCCGCCTGGCATGCCGAGGGGGTCAAAATGCTCGTCATGACGCTCGTCCTTGCGGCGATCGGGTTCGCCCTGCTAGTGGCCGCGCTGACCACCGGGTCTGTGCTGTGGGCCTGGGGGTGCATCCTCATCTGTATCGTGGGCGCTGTGCTGTTGCTGGTGAGCGCGCTTTCTATGCGCAGCTCCGATGGCGATGCCGCGCCGCCACCTGGTCGGCATGCCAAACGGTAATCGTGGCCCCGACAAACTGGTTTGACCGTCCTGGTTAGAATCAAACATGTAATCGGCGTAGATCCGGCCATCACCGGGGAGTCTTCGGAAGAACGGTGCGCGGGCCGCACTCAGTAGAACCGAACGGGTGAGCCCGTCACAGCTCGAAACGAGAGGTCCTGGTTGGTCGCGCGGATCGGCGCGCCGCCCGGACAAGCGGGGTGGTACCGCGGTTTCGACGCAACCGGCGTCGTCATCGTCCCCGTGCTGACACATACGCGCCACGGCGCGGCGGCACGAGGAGATGGATCCGCGATGGCGGACGAACCTTCCAGCAGCGCATACCCGCGCGTCGATCTGGGCGCTGGCAGCGGGTCATCCTTCCCCGACCTGGAACGTCGGGTACTCGACGCCTGGGCCACCGACGACACCTTCCGTGCCAGCATCGAGAACCGTTCGGGTGCGACGGAGTTCGTCTTCTACGACGGACCACCGTTTGCCAACGGATTGCCACATTATGGACATCTGCTTACCGGGTACGTCAAGGACCTCGTCCCACGTTTTCAGACGATGCGCGGTAAGCGCGTCGATCGGCGTTTCGGCTGGGACTGTCACGGACTGCCCGCGGAAATCGAAGCGGAAAAGCAGCTCGGTATCACGGACAAATCACAGATCGATGCCATGGGGCTCGCGGAATTCAACGCGGCCTGTAAATCCTCGGTACTGCGCTACACCGGGGAATGGCGCGATTATGTGACGCGTCAGGCCCGCTGGGTGGACTTCGACAACGACTACAAGACGCTGGATCTCGACTTCATGGAGTCGGTGATGTGGGCGTTCAAGTCGCTGCACGAGAAGGGCCTGATCTACCAGGGCTTCCGGGTGCTGCCCTACAGCTGGTACGAGCAGACCCCGCTGTCGAATCAGGAAACCCGGCTCGACGACGCCTACAAGATGCGGCAGGATCCGGCCGTCACCGTGGATATGGTGCTGCGCGTGCCGGGTGAGCATCCACTGCACGAACTCGACGGCGCCAATGCACTCATCTGGACCACCACGCCGTGGACGCTGCCGTCGAACCTCGCGATCGCGGTGCACCCGAATGTGCGCTACGTGCACGTGCGCGGCGCCGACGGGAAGCGCTATCTGCTGGCCGCCGAGCGGGTCTCGCACTACGCTCGCGAATTCGGCGATGGGCCCGAGGTGCTCGGCGAGTTCGAGGGCGCTGCCCTCTCGGATCTGTCCTACGCACCGCCGTTCGACTTCTTCGTCGGCCACCCCAACGCACACCGCGTGCTGACCGCCGACTATGTGACCACCGAGTCCGGCACCGGAATCGTGCACCTCGCACCGGCCTTCGGTGAGGAGGATATGGATGTCGCCGCGGCCAACGGCATCGAACTCGTGCAGCCGCTGGATCCGGGCGGCAAGTTCACCTCGATGGTGCCGCCGTACGAGGGCCTGATGGTCTTCGACGCCAATCCGGTGATCATCAAGGACCTCAAGGCGGCCGGAAAGCTGCTGCGGCACGAGACGATCGAGCACTCCTACCCGCACAGCTGGCGCTCCGGCCAGCCGCTGATCTACATGGCGGTGCCGTCCTGGTTCGTCGCGGTGACCAAATTCCGCGACCGGATGGTCGAGCTGAATCAACAGATCACCTGGGTGCCCGAACACATCCGCGACGGACAGTTCGGCAAGTGGCTCGAGGGTGCGCGGGACTGGAATATCAGCCGCAACCGGTACTGGGGCAGCCCGATCCCGGTATGGGTCTCCGATGATCCGGCCTACCCGCGCACCGATGTGTACGGCTCGCTGGCGGAGTTGGAGCGCGACTTCGGCGTGCGCCCGACCGATCTGCACCGGCCGAACATCGACGAGCTGACCCGGCCGAATCCCGATGATCCGACCGGCAAGTCGACCATGCGCCGGGTGCCGGAGGTGCTGGACTGCTGGTTCGAATCGGGCTCGATGCCGTATGCCCAGGTGCACTACCCGTTCGAGAACAAGGAGTGGTTCGACAACCACTTCCCGGGCGATTTCATCGTCGAGTACAACGGACAGACCCGCGGCTGGTTCTACACCCTGCACGTGCTCTCGACCGCGCTGTTCGACAGTCCGGCCTTCAAAACCGTTGCCGCGCACGGCATCGTGCTCGGTGACGACGGACTGAAGATGAGCAAGTCCAAGGGCAACTACCCGGATGTGAACGAGGTGTTCGACCGGGACGGCTCCGATGCGATGCGCTGGTTCCTGATGAGTTCGCCGATCCTGCGCGGCGGCAATCTCATCGTCACCGAGCGCGGCATCCGCGAGGGGATCGGCCATGCGCTGCGCCCGCTGTGGAACGCGTGGACCTTCCTGCAGCTCTACGCCTCGAAAACCGGCGTGTGGCGGACGGATTCGCCGCATGTGCTGGACCGCTACATCCTGGCCAAGCTGGCCGCGACCCGGGATGTTATGACCGAGGCGCTCGAGGTCTACGACATCGCTGGCGCCTGCGAGGAATTGCGTTCCTTCGCCGACGCGCTCACCAATTGGTATGTGCGCCGGTCGCGTTCGCGCTTCTGGGAGGAAGACCGGGATGCGGTCGACACACTGCACACGGTGCTCGAGGTCGTCACCCGGCTGGCCGCGCCGCTGCTGCCGCTGATCTCGGAGGTGATCTGGCGCGGGCTCACCGGCGAGCAGTCGGTGCACCTGGCCGACTGGCCCAAGGAGGGTGAGCTGCCGGAGGATCCGGATCTGGTCGCCGCCATGGACGAGGTCCGGGTGGTCTGCTCGACGGTGCTGAGCCTGCGCAAGGCACAGAACCTGCGGGTGCGCCTGCCGCTGGCCGAGGTCACCATCGCCGCGCCCGATGCCGAGCGGCTGCGGCCGTTCGCCGACATCATCGCCGATGAGGTGAACGTCAAGAAGGTCGACCTGACCACCGATGTCGCCGTGCACGGCCGTTTCGAGCTGGTCGTGAACGCCCGTGCCGCGGGCCCGCGCCTCGGCAAGGATGTGCAGACGGTGATCAAGGCGGTGAAGGCGGGCGAATGGTCCGAGAACGCCGCCGGTGTGGTCACCGCGGCGGGCGTCGAACTGCTGCCGGAGGAGTACACCCAGCGCTTGGTCGCGGCCGAGCCGGAGTCGACCGCGGCCCTGCCCGGCAATGCGGGGTTGGTCGTGCTCGATTCGGTGGTGACCGAGGAACTCGAGGCCGAGGGCTGGGCCCGCGATGTGATCCGCGATCTGCAGGAGACGCGAAAGTCCCTGGGACTGGACGTATCCGATCGCATCACCGTGGTGCTCGCGGTGCCCGGCGATAAGCAGGTCTGGGCGCAGACTCATCGCGACCTCATCGCGGGCGAAATCCTCGCCACCGAGCTGACATTCGGCGATCCGGGCGCGGATGCCGCCGATATCGTCGGTGGAGTGCGGGTGTCGATCGCGAAGGTCTGACGCGGCGAGGCCGGGTCTACGACCGGCAGTCGGGGCGGGATCTCGAGATCCCGCCCCGACTTGCGCCTATAGCCCGCTTTCTATGTGATGTAAATCACATGCCGAGAATTAGCTGATTCCCTTGTCGTGCTCGAACAATGCCCGGCACAATCGGCATGTTACTGCTGGTGCTCAGATTGACTTCTGTGACGGCAGTGAATGTTCGTGCTTGAACTGCTCTACCTGAAATACCTTGCGCCACATACGGCTACGTGCCGCGGTGCAGGTGCTGTGACGTGCGGTTCCATCCCCCGATGACGAGGCCGGTACCGCGTGTTCTGCCGGGTCGACGGAAGGGGCGAGCATATGATCAGCGCGCACAAGCAGGCATTTCGCCGGATAGCTATGGGGTTTCTGGTATCGATCGTCGTGACGCTTGTCCTGGCCGGACCGGTGCGCGGTGAAACCGGCAGCGCGTCCGGTTCTGGTAGTTCCGGCTCCGCATCGGGCAGTTCCGGCAGTTCCAGCGGGTCCGCGGCGCTGCCACTGCCGAGTATCGCCGGACTCGGCGCACTCACCGCGGCCTACACCCAGATCGGCAAACCCTACGAATGGGGTGCAACCGGCCCGTTCGCCTGGGACTGCTCGGGGCTGGTCCAGTGGGCGTTCCGTCAGGTCGGGGTGAAGCTGCCGCGCACCACCTACGAGCAGGCCAAGGTCGGCGCGGTGGTGCCGTTCGCGGCCCTGTCGCCGGGCGATGTCGTCATCCTCAATGACGACGCCTCACATGTCGGCATCTACGCGGGCTCCGGGCAGATCCTGGATGCGCACGACTGGGGCGTTCCGGTCGGTCTGCACCCACTGAGCAAGTTCGACATCTACACGATCCGCCGTTTCTGATCCGGATCGGCTACGTTTCCGCCGACCAGCGCGGTCGCGCGGTGACGTAAAGTGCTCGAGCGCAAGGCTCGTGACCGTCGCCCTGCCCCGGTCGAACCCGATTCAATCGACGAGCTGACGCAGCAGCGGTCCGTACTGCGGATGCGCCAGTGCCGAGGCGAATTGCGCGACCAGGTAGTCGGCCGGGTTGCCGGTGTCGTACCAGCGGCCCTGGATGACCTGG
>NZ_BDBY01000128.1 GCF_001613225.1 Nocardia pseudovaccinii NBRC 100343 | reverse complement strand
CGGCATAGTTCGACGGTGCGTCCTCGGGCTTGGGCTTTTCCCGCAGCCCGGTAATGCGCAGCAGGCCGTTGCCCTGGTCGTCCGCGACGACCGGGACGCCGTAGCGCTGGGATTCGGACGGATCCATCGGCATCAGCGCGAGCACCGGCGCGCCGGTCGCCTCATAGGCGTCGATCAGTTGCTGGGCGCGCGGCACCCCGGCGACGAAGACGTCGTCGGGCCACAGCACCAGCATCGGCTCGTCGCCGAGATTGCGGGCGGCATTGAGCACCGGGGTGCCGTTGCCGTAGGGCCCGTGCTGATCGAGGTAGGTGATATGTCCGAGCCGGGACAACTCGCCGACCTCCTCCACCGCGTCGGCGTAGGCGTCCTTGCCGTCGGCGCGCAGCTGGGCCACCAGGGCCGGATTGGGGCGGAAATGATCCTGGATCAGGGATTTTCCGCTGCTGACCACGATGGTGATATCGGTGATTCCGGATGCGACCAGCTCGCGGACGGTGTGCTCGATGACCGGCTTATCGCCGACCGGCAGCATCTCCTTGGGGATGGCCTTGGTCAGCGGGAGCAGCCGGGAGCCGATTCCGGCGGCCGGTATCACGGCCTTGCGGATCTTCATGGTCCGATCATCACATACCCGAGCGGGTACGAACCGGTGATCCCCAGGCTTGGGCCGGGCATGTCGAGGCGGCAACATATCGGTATCGGACCTGGTCACGGATGGTTGGGCAGGGCAGAGCGCCGTGCTCGCCGCGTCGTCGCGCCGCGAAGTTCGATAGCAATCTCGCAGAAACTACTCGGCTGACGTGCACCCGGCACCCAGGTTGTCCGTCGTCTTCACAGGTTGACGCGGTGTTGTGCGGTGGGCCGACCTGTCGGTGGGGCCGCGTAGATTCCGGTGCGTGAGCACCGACAACACCGCTGTGGCCGCCGGGGGAGGCGCGGCGGGGGCCGCGTTCGTGCGCACGGGTCGGCGGTGGGTGCTGCATATCGATATGGATGCCTTCTTCGCTTCGGTCGAACAATTGACGCGGCCGACGCTGCGCGGGCGCCCGGTGCTGGTCGGCGGTACCGGTGGGCGCGGTGTGGTCGCGGGGGCGAGCTACGAGGCGCGGGTCTTCGGTGCGCGCTCGGCCATGCCGATGCATCAGGCGCGGCGATTGGTCGGGGTGACCGCGGTGGTGGTACCGCCGCGTGGTGCGGTCTACAGCGTGGTCAGCGCACGGGTGTTCGACGCGTTGCGCAGCCGCATCCCGGTCCTGGAGACGCTGTCGTTCGACGAGGCATTCGGCGAGCCCGCCGAGTTGGTGGGCGCGACCGTCGAGCAGGTGCGCGAATTCTGCGAGGAGTTGCGTGCGCTGGTGCGGGAGCGGACCGGACTGGTCGCCTCGGTCGGTGCGGGTACCGGTAAGCAGCTGGCCAAGATCGCCTCCGGAATGGCCAAACCCGATGGGGTGCGGGTGGTTTCGCCGGATGAGCAGCAGCAACTGCTGGCCGGGCTGCCGGTGCGCAAGCTGTGGGGGATCGGTCCAGTGGCCGAGGGCCGCTTGCGTTCGCTCGGTATCGAGACCGTCGGCGCCTTCGCGGCGCTGCCGGAATTGGAGGCGGTGTCCATTCTCGGCGGCAGCGTCGGCGCGGCATTACACCGGCTGGCCCGCGGTATCGACGACCGGCCGGTCGCCGAGCGGGCCGAGGCCAAGCAGATCAGCGCCGAGAACACCTATGAGACCGATATCGTCACGATGGCCCAGCTGCGTCCGGCGATCGAGACCATGGCGGCGGCCGCGCACCGTCGTCTGAAGAAGGACGGGCGGGCCGCACGCACCGTGGTGCTGAAGCTGAGGAAATCCGATATGAGCATCGTGACCAGGTCGTTCACCCTGCCGTACGCGACGACCGAACTGGCCACGCTGACGACAGCGGCGCAGCGCTCGGCCATTGATCCGGCCGAGCTCGGGCCGATCCGGCTGGTCGGGGTGGGTTACGGCGGGCTGTCGACGGTCCGGCAGGAGTCGCTGTTCCCGGAGTTGGATCAGGTGCCGGTCGAGGGCGGCGTCTGGGAGGGCGACGCGCCGCACTCCGATGGTTGGGGCGCACAGGCGGGGCTGTCCGCAGCTGATGACGGTGCCACCGAGCTCGGCGCGGGTGCGCTGGTCGGGGTGGTAGGCGTCGAGGTGGGAGTAACCGCGACATCTCCGGTCCCCGCGACCACACAGCCGAGCGTTGGTGCAGCTCAGGACGATTCGGCGATGCGGAGCGCGACGTTGTGGTATCCAGGACTGGACGTCACGCACCCCGAATTCGGGCACGGATGGGTGCAGGGCGCCGGGCTCGGCGTGGTTACTGTTCGGTTCGAGACCAGCTCGACAGGGCCCGGTCCGGCGCGTACCTTTGCCGCCGACGACATCAGTCTGTCCCGGGCGGATCCGCTCGGCAGTCTCCGCTGACAGGTAGCCTGGGTCATTCGTGCAGCGTCGCCGATTCGGGTGACGGCTGCCGTTGGTGGAACGACATGTACCTACTCGAACGCAAAGGACGAGCAGTTGAAGCTTCGTAAGACTGGACGCATCGCTATCGCCGCCCTGGCCGTCGTCGCCGCACTCGGCATGACCGCCTGCAGCGATGACAAAGACAGCAAGCCGGCCGCGAAGACCAGTACCAGCGCCAAGGCCTCGGCCGGGGCGAGCGCCACCAATCTGCCGCCGGTCCCCTCCGTCGCGGAACTGAACACGCAGCTGCAGCGTGCCCTCGATCCGTCGATCCCTAGTTCGGAGAAGCTCGACGGTGTGCAGGGCGCCGAGGCCGATCCGGAACTGCCGAACCGCCTCGCCGAGGCCGCCAAGGGCGCCAATGTCACTATCACGGTCACCGATGTGACCAGCTTCGGCGACAGCGTCAATGCCAAGGCCAAGGTCTTGCTCAACGGCCAGGAGAACATTATCGATGTGCCGTTCGTCGCCGAGAACGGCAAGTGGAAGATCCAGAAGGCCTGGGCCTGCACCATGCTGACCAACCTCGGCCAGCAGTCGGTGGCCTGCAGCTGATAGACCAGCGGTCGCGGCCGACCCGGTGTCGGCCGCGCCAGCTGTGTGCTTGCTGTGAATCAATGCCGCACGCCGGCAAGAACTTTCGTTTGAAATAGTTACCGTTAGGATCAGGCCCCGTGGCTGACACGATGGTGTGGGCGGGGCAGCCGTCCGTCGAGCACTCCGAACTCGGGACGGCACAATCGAAGACGCGCAGGGGTTGGGCCGGGCCGATCGCGCTGATCGCGGGCCTGCTCGGCGCACTGTTCGCGGTGGCGGTGCCGCTGCTGCCGGTGCGGGTGGACGCGGCGACGCTGACCTGGCCGCAGGCAGGTTCGGCGCGCAGTATCGAGGCGCCGCTGATCTCCTATGCGCCACTGACTTTCGACGCCACCCTGCCGTGCACGGCGATCAACCAGCTCAGCGCCAAGGGGGGCACTCTCGCGGCGACCGGACCCGATGGCGCGCCGGACCTCGAGCGCTACGGATTCGTCTCCCGCGTGCACGCCGGGGCCGATACTCCGGCGCGGCTGGATGTGGTGCTGCGCAATCAGGCATTGCTCAGCGTGCCGGTCGCCGAGCTGGTTCCGGGCTGTGAACTCACGGTGCACGCCGACAACACCAGTGCGACCGCCACCCTGGTCGGATTCGAAGCGCCCGGATTCCCGGTGGTGCTCAATGGCGACTACCGGCCGCAGATGGTTGGCATCTTCAGTGATCTGGCCGCGGCCGACGGTGCCCGCGTCACCGCCGAACTCGACACCAGGTTCTCCTCGACGCCCACGCCGGTGAAGCGCGCGGCGATCTGGCTCGCGGTCCTGTGCACGATTGTCGCGCTGCTCGCGCTGTATCGGCTCGATCGGCTGGACGGTCGGCGGGTGCGTCGCTTCCTGCCGCAGCGCTGGTGGACATTCACGCTGCTGGATGCCGTGGTGCTGGGCACCATGGTGGTCTGGTACTTCATCGGGTCGACCACCTCCGACGACGGTTATCAGTTCGGTATGGCCCGTGCGTCGGGTGTCGCGGGCTACATGGCCAACTACTTCGCCTACTTCGGGGTGCCCGAAAATCCGGTCGGCACACCGTATTACGACCTGATCCGGATCATGACGGAGATCAGCACCGCCAGTCCGTGGGTGCGGCTGCCCGCGCTGTGCTGCGGTGTGCTGATGTGGCTGCTGCTGAGCCGCGAGGTGGCGACTCGGCTCGGGGTCGCGGTGCGAGGCAACCGCGTCGCGATGTGGACCGGTGCGCTCGGCTTCCTGACCCTTTGGCTGGCCTACGACAACGGGCTGCGTCCGGAACCGCCGGTCGCGCTGGGACTGCTGCTCACCTGGTGCCTGGTCGAACGTGCCATTGCCACGCGGCGATTGTTGCCCGCCGGATTCGCGATCCTGGTCGCGGCCTTCGCCTGTACGGCCGGGCCGTCGGGTGTGATCTGTATCGCGGCGCTGCTGGCGGGCTTGCGGCCGGTCGCGCGAATCATCATGGACCGCACCGGGACTCGGGGATCGATGGGTGCCCGGCTGGTGGGCTATGCGGTGCTGCTCGCCCCGCTGCTGGCCGCCGGTATCGTGGCGCTGGCGATCATGTTCGCCGATCAGCCGTTGGCGGCGATGTTCGAGATGAAGCGGATCCACCACATCGTCGGCCCGGATGTCGAATGGTTCAACGACTATCTGCGCTATCAGTACCTCTTCCAAGGCGAGACCGACGGCTCGGTAGGCCGCCGGATCGGTGTGCTCGCGATGTTGGCGGGGCTGATCGTGTGTGTCATCGTCCTGCTGCGCAAGGGCGGTCGGATTCCGCTGCTGGCCGCGGGGCCGACCCGGCGCATTCTCGGTGTCACCGTCGGCGCGCTGCTGCTGATCATGGTCACGCCGACCAAGTGGACTCATCACTTCGGTGTGTACGCGGGTGTGGCCGGTGCCGTCGCCATGGTGACCGCGATGGCCGTCGCGCCAAGGGTTTTGCGGGCGCCGCGCTATCGCGCACTATTCGCCGCGATGGTCGCTTTCCTGCTCGCGCTGGTGTTCTCCGGGCCCAATAAGTGGTGGTACGTCTCGTCTTACGGCATTCCTTGGTGGGACAAGCCGCCGGTGATCGCCGGTATCGAGCTCAACAAGTTGTTCCTGCTGGCCGCCGCCGCACTGCTGGCCGTGGCCGCGTGGTGGCATGTGCGGTCGCCGGAACCCGGTACCCCGCATCGGGTTTCGCGTCTCGCGTGGCGGGTGTCGGTGCTGCCGCCACTGACCATCGCGCTGGCGCTGCTCGTGGTCTGGGATGTCGGCTCCTTCGCCAAGGCGGCGGTGGTCCAGGGGCCCGCGTTTTCGCTGGCGCGTTCGAATATCGAAGCGCTCACCGGGAAGACGGCGGGCCTGGCCGGTCATGTGCTGGTGGAGACCGATCCGAACGCGGGCATGCTGCGCCCCCTGACCGGCGATGCGGTGAGCACGCTGTCGGGCACCGGCTCCGGATTCACCGGTTCGGGTGTGGCCGCCGATCTGCGCCCCGACGACGATTCGAGTCCGACCGGCAGTATCGCCGACGCGTTGAGCAGTAAGTCCGCCTCGGAGAACACCGCCGGAACCGCCACCGCCGCATTGCCTTTCGGACTGAACCCGGCGACCACGCCGGTGCTCGGCAGCTACGGCTCCGGTGACGCGGGCCCCGCCGATCTGACCACGGGTTGGTACCGGCTTCCGGAACCCGGTGACCGCACTGGCATTATCGCGCTGACCGCGGCGGGCCGGATCCGCTCGGTCGACGCCGACGGCATCGTCACTCCGGGGCAGACCCTCGAAATCGAATACGGCGCAACCGATTCCGAGAACACCGCACAACCCATGGGCAAGGTCACCCCGATCGATATCGGACCGGCGCCCTCGTGGCGTAATCTGCGCGTACCGTTCAGCGAAATCCCCACTGGCGCAGACGTTATCCGTATCGTCGCCGTCGACCGCGACCGCAATCCCAAGCAATGGCTGGCCGTCACTCCACCGCGGGTGCCGCAGACCAGAACGCTGAACGATGTTGTCGGCTCACAGGTCCCGGTTCTCACCGACTGGATGGTTGGCCTGCAATTCCCCAACCAGCGCCCCTACGACCACCGCGACAATATCGCCGAGGTCCCGGCCTATCGCATCCTTCCCGACCGGCCGGGTGCCGAGATCACCACCCTCTGGCAGAGCCACGACGGCGGCGGGCCGCTCGGCTGGTCCAATATGCTGCTGCGTCCCCGCACCCTGGCCACCTACCTGGACCAGGACTGGCGGCGAGACTGGGGCGAACTCCAACAGCTGGTCCGCATCGATCCCAAGGCCGACCCCGCGAAACCCGAAATCACCCAGCAGGACCACTCCGGCCTCTGGACGCCGGGCCACATCAATACGGCGTACTAGCGGGTGATGCTGTTGGTCGCTATGCGGGTGGCCAAGGCGGTCAGGTCGGCGGCGGTGAAGCCGGGGTAGCCGTGCAGGAGTTGACGCCAGTGGTGGGGGATGGCGGTGGCGCCCCAGCGGGCGCCGAGGAGGCCGCCCGCGATGGCGGCGGTGGTGTCGGTGTCGCCGCCCGCGCGGACACAGAGTTCGAGCGTGCGCGGGAGGTGGTCCGGATCGGCGGCGTCGGCGGTGGTGATGGCCCACCAGGCGGTCTGGAGGGCGTGCACGACCCAGCCGTTATTCGAAAAGTCTTGCGGGGTACCGGCTTCGGCCTCGTCGAGCAGGTGGGTCCAGTAGGCGGCGCTCGGCGAGGCGTCGACGAACTGGCGGACACCGTCGAGGGTTCCGGTGAGCACGGCGTGCCGAATGCCGGAGGTCCAGATCTTGCAGGCCTCGATCGCCTGCTGATCGTGATGGGTGAGCGCGCCGATCGCACCGGCCATACGGACGCATTCGTCCGCATCGCCGAGATAGGCGAGGGCGACGGGGGCGGTGCGCATCAGCGAACCGTTGCCGCCGGTCTTGCCGTGCAGAGACATTGCCTGCGCCTGCATCTCCCGGGCCGAGCGCGGGCGGACCGAGAGCACGGCGCGGGTCTGGATGCCGATATCCGGTGGATCGGAATCGAACCACCGGACGAATCCGGCTGCCACTTCGTCGAGATCGATGCCGGGCCCCTTATCGGCCGCCAGTGCGATGGCGATCGCCATCGAGGTGTCATCGGTCCACTGTCCCGGCGCCCACCGGCACGGCCCGCCGCCGATCATCTCGATCGCGACTTGCGTTCCCGGCCACGTGAATTCGTAGCCCGCCCCGAGCGCATCGCCCGCCGCGGTGCCGAGCAGCACACCCGCCGCTCGATCCAGTTGCGCATCGTCCAGCATCAAGAAACCTTCCGCCGCCTGCGGTTTTTCGCGGTCAATGTACCCGAGGACATGGGCTGCACCGTCCTGTCGAACTCGACAAGCGATCGCATGGAAAACTGTGCCCTCACCACGAAGCCACAGCTGGGAAGGGCAGATCAGCGATGCTCTGTTGAACCGGCCGGTTCGGGCTGTGTGGTCCTGGCCCGCCGCCGCCCGCGCACCAGCGCGTCGGCGGTGAAAATCGCCAGCGCCGCCCAGATGAGCGCGAAACCGGCCCACCGCGACGTGGGCATCGGCTCATGCGCGACGGCCACACCCCAGGCCATCTGCAGCGCGGGCGTGAGGTACTGCAGCAGTCCCATGGTCGAGAGCGGAACCCGTTGCGCGGCAACGGCGAACAGCAGCAGCGGCAGCAGAGTGACCGGACCGGTCGAGATCATCAATCCGGAATGTGCGATGCCACTGGCGAATTCACTACGTCCGGTCATCGCGAATACGATCACGAAGGCCAGCGCGAACGGTGCCGCGACCAGACCCTCGGCCGCGATCCCGTGCAGCGCGTCGAGCGGAATCACCTTCTTCACCAGTCCGTAGGTGGCGAATGAGCAGGCCAGTGCCAGCGCGATGAGCGGCGGTCTGCCGTAGTCGACGGTGAGCACGGCGACCGCCAGCGCACCCAGCCCGAGCGCCGCCCACTGTGCCCTGGCCAACCGCTCACGGAAGATCAGCACGCCGAACGCCACCGTCACCAGCGGATTGATGAAGTACCCGAGTGCGCACTCCACCACATGCCCGGAAGTGACGCCGTAGACGTACACACCCCAGTTGATCGATAGCGCCGCGATGGCCACCGCCGCCATCCGCCAGATCCGCGGTGCGATTCCGCGCAGCCCACCGAGCTGCCCGGTTATCGCCAGCACGACCAGCACCAGCACCAACGTCCACAGGACCCGCTGCGCCACCACCTCGGCCGGATTGGCGAAGGCCAGCAGACCGAAGTAAGCCGGAAACAACCCCCAGATCAGAAATGCGCCTGTACCGAACACAACACCTGGGACCGCCCTGCTTCGCTGCACCCAACCGACGGTAGTTCTCGGTAGCCTGGCGGTCATGTCGATTACCGTGTCCCAAACCGCCGTCACCGGGCTGACCGCGGTGGAGGTCGAGCAACGTCGCCGCGACGGGCTGACCAATGACGTGCCGGACCGGGCGAGCCGATCCGTGCGCGACATCGTTCGCGCCAATGTCTTCACCCGGATCAATGCCATCCTCGGTGTGCTGTTCATCCTGGTGCTGGCGACCGGCTCGATCATCGACGGCATGTTCGGCCTGCTGATCATCGCCAATAGCGCGGTCGGCATCATCCAGGAGATCCGCGCCAAGCGCACCCTGGACCAGTTGGCCATTGTCAGCCAGGCCAAGCCGACCGTGCGCCGCGACGGACAGTCGGTGGAGGTGGCGCCGAAGGAGGTCGTTCTCGACGATCTGATCGAGCTCGGCCCCGGCGACCAGATCGTGGTCGACGGCACGGTCGAGGAATCCGCACTGCTCGAGGTCGACGAATCACTGCTCACCGGTGAAGCCGATCCGGTGGACAAGCCGATCGGCGCGTCGGTGATGTCGGGCAGCTACGTCGTTTCCGGTTCCGGCGCCTACCGTGCGACGAAGGTCGGCCGGGACGCCTACGCCGCCAAGCTGTCCGAAGAGGCGAGCAAGTTCACACTGGTCAAGTCCGAATTGCGCAGCGGTATCGACACCATCCTCAAGGTCATTACCTATCTGTTGATCCCGGCGGGTCTGCTGAGCATCTACAACCAGCTGTTCTCCAGTAAGGAGTCCTGGCGGCCCGCGGTCACCGGCATGGTCGCCGCACTGGTGCCGATGGTGCCCGAGGGCTTGGTGCTGATGACCTCGGTCGCCTTCGCGGTCGGTGTCGTGCGACTCGGCAGGCGCAAATGTCTGGTGCAGGAGCTGCCCGCCATCGAGGGCCTGGCCCGCGTCGATGTGGTGTGCGCGGATAAGACCGGCACGCTCACCGAGAACGGGATGCGCCTGTCGGATATCAAGACGCTCGGCACGTTCGACGACGCCGAGGTGCGACAGGCCTTGGCCGCCATGGCCGCCGACGATCCGCGCCCGAATGCGAGCGTGCAGGCCATCGGCGAGGAGCTCACCGATAAGCCGAATTGGCAGCACACCGCGGTCGCACCGTTCTCCTCGGCGAAGAAATGGAGCGGGTTCTCCTACGGCGAGCACGGCGACTGGCTGCTCGGCGCGCCCGATGTGCTGCTCGACCCGAGTTCCGAAGATGCCCGTGTCGCAGAGGAACTCGGCTCCTCGGGGCTGCGCATTCTGCTGCTCGCGCGCAGCGACCGTCCGGTCGACGCCGCCGACGCACCGGGTGCGGTCGACCCCGCGGCGCTGGTCGTGCTCGAGCAGAAGGTGCGCCCCGATGCTCGCGAAACTCTCGATTACTTTGCCAGCCAGCAGGTTTCGATCAAGGTGATCTCCGGCGACAATGCCGTCTCGGTCGGTGCGGTCGCCTCCTCGCTGGATCTGCGTGGCGGCGATCACGCGGTCGACGCCCGCGAATTGCCCGAGGATCGTGGCGCACTCGCCGACGTGCTCGAACGTGAGACCACCTTCGGCCGGGTGCGCCCCGATCAGAAGCGAGCCATGGTGGGCGCCTTGCAATCTCGGGGCCACACCGTCGCCATGACCGGTGACGGCGTGAACGATGTGCTGGCGCTGAAGGATTCCGATATCGGCGTGGCCATGGGGTCGGGCAGTCCGGCCACCCGCGCGGTCGCCCAGATCGTGTTGTTGGACAACAAGTTCGCCACACTGCCCTATGTGGTCGGCGAGGGCCGCCGGGTTATCGGCAATATCGAGCGGGTCTCGAATCTGTTCCTCACCAAGACGGTGTACTCGGTGGTGCTCGCTTTCTTGATCGGCGTCGCCGGTGTCGGCTCGCAGATCTTCGACTACGAAGCGATCGGATATCCGTTCCTGCCAAGGCATGTCACGATCGCGGCCTGGTTCACCATCGGCATCCCCGCCTTCATCCTCTCGCTGGCTCCGAACAATGAACGAGCCCGGTCCGGATTCGTTTCGCGGGTCATGCGTTTGGCGATTCCGTCCGGCGTGGTGATCGGCATCGCCACCTTCGTCGCATACCTGATCGCCAATGCGGGGTCGTATGACTCCCTGGAGCAGCAGAAGGAGCAGGCAGGTACCACGGCGCTCATCACCTTGATCATGATCGCGGTGTGGGTGCTTGCCATCGTCGCCCGGCCGTATGTGTGGTGGAAAGTGGTGCTCATCGGCGCATCGATCCTGGCCTATGTGCTGTTGTTCACAATCCCGTTCACCAGGCATTTCTTCAAACTCGACCCCTCGAATATCGGGCTCACCACTGCGGCGTTCATCTGCGGCGCCATCGGCATCGTGCTCGTCGAGGCCGCCTGGTGGATCGCCGCCGCAGCTCAGGGCGAGAAGCACACGCTACTTCCGAGCTCACCGGGCGGGGGCGCCTGAACAATTGGACGCCCGACTCGCCGCGCCACGAGATACCTTGTGCGAAGCGATCATTCAGGGTTGGAGTACCTTCTCGACTATGGAGGTATTGCTGCATCAGATCGACGCGTTCGCCGACGCACCGTTCTCGGGCAACCCGGCCGCGGTCATGCCGCTGTCGACATGGTTGCCGGACGAGCTGTTGCAACATCTGGCCGAGGAGAACAACCTCGCCGAGACCGCCTTCTACACCTCGCAATTACCCGTCGAGGCGGGCGGTCCACCCGGGGAGTGGCCCGCCGTCCACCTGCGCTGGTTCACCCCGACCCGGGAGGTCGATATGTGCGGCCACGCCACCATGGCGACGGCCGCGCAGATTCTCGAGGACATCCATCCCGGCGAGGACCGGGTGAGCTTCTTCACGCGCAGCGGCTGGCTACACGTCGACCGCACCGATGACGACGAATACGTACTCGACCTACCCGCGCTCGAATCCAAGGAGGTCACGCCCGATCCCGTGCTGGTCGATGCGCTCGGCGTCCGTGCGGTGCGTGCCTATACCGGATTCGACGAGGTGATCGTGGTGGGTTCCGAACGTGAAGTACGTGAGGCGCGGCCGAATTTCGCGGCCTTCCCACCGCTCGCCTTCGACGCGGTGATCACCGCGCCCGGCGATACCGTCGACTTCGTCTCCCGGGTCTTCGGCCCGGATCTCGGTGTGGTCGAGGATCCGGTCACGGGATCGGCACACGCACAGCTGGTTCCGCTGTGGAGCCGCGAATTCGGCCGCGCCGAACTCAGCGCCCGTCAGTTGTCCCGGCGTGGCGGCAGGCTGCGCTGTGAACTCGCTGGCGACCGGGTACTGCTCATCGGCCGCTGCCGCCGGTACCTGGATGGTGTTGTGGCACTGCCGGATTGACCGGTCCGGCCGCGTTGGTCACTGATCCGGGACGGGGCCGTCGTCCGTACCGGGCAGCGCGATGTCCTCGTATTCCGGCAGTAGCGGAACGATCGCGAAACTGGTGGCGACTGCGTCGGCGGGCAGGGCCTGCACGGCGCGAATTCCGTCCTGGGTCGCCAGATTCCGGAGTTGGGGCAGCCCGCCGCGGACCACGAGGCCGACCGTGCAGGCGCACCCGGCGCGCAGGCGGG
>NZ_BDBY01000127.1 GCF_001613225.1 Nocardia pseudovaccinii NBRC 100343 | reverse complement strand
CCGCCGATACCGAATTGATGTGGTTGGTGCGATCGTCGGTCGCGTGCTGAGCCAGCAGTTGCCAGGCGGCATTGTCGGCAGATGCCACGGCCACCGCATTTCCCGCGGGCAGTTGAACCGTGACGATCGGAGTGTTCACCCGCGGTATCGACACATGGTGGCTCGCCGCGGCGATGCGCAGGCCGCCGCTATGTGCCGGAATCTGGTCCGGGGTGAGGGATTCGGTGAACGAGACCAGCGCCCAGTGCTCGTCGCTATCCGAACCCGACAGCGAATCCCGTGCCCGCGCGAGGTAATCCGCGACATGCTCACCCCGTTCCGGACCGAGCCGGTCGGTCGAAATGCCGGACGGTCGCGGGGGATTCAGCACACCGAGCACCACGATCAGGACGACGAAGCCGACGGCCCCGACGGCAATGGCAATGCGGCGCAATGTTTCAGGCATTGCGCAACACGTCGAGTGCGTTCTTCAGATCATCGGGATATTCGCTGGTGATCTCCAGATACCGGCCGTCGGCCGGATGGTTGAATCCCAGCGAACGCGCGTGCAGCCATTGCCGTTCCAGCCCCAGCCGCTCCGCCAGCCGCGGATCCGCGCCATAGGTGAGATCACCGCAGCAGGGGTGCCGGATCGCGGAGAAATGCACCCGGATCTGGTGGGTGCGCCCGGTTTCGAGATGAATATCGAGCAGGCTGGCCGCCTGGAACGCCTCGACGGTGTCGTAGTGGGTAATGCTCGGGCGTCCGTCCGCGGTGACCGCGAACTTCCAGGCATCGCCGCGGGCCCGGCCGATCGGCGCATCGATCGTGCCGCTGCTCGGATCCGGATGTCCCTGTACCAGTGCGTGATAGCGCTTATCGACGGTGCGCTGTTTGAATGCCCGCTTGAGTACCGTGTACGCGTGTTCGGACTGCGCGACCACCATGACCCCGGAGGTGCCGACATCGAGCCGGTGCACAATGCCCTGCCGCTCGTGCGCGCCCGAGGTCGAGATGCGATAGCCCGCCGCGGCAAGTCCGCCGACCACCGTCGGCCCGGTCCAACCGACGCCGGTATGCGCCGCGACGCCGACCGGCTTGTCGACCGCGACGATGTCATCGTCGGCGTAGAGGATCTTCATACCCTCGACCGGTTCGGGCTCGATGGTGAGTTCACGCTTCGGTTCCGGGAACTCGACCTCCAGCCAGGACCCCGCCACGAGCCGATCCGATTTGCCCGCGGCGACGCCGTCGAGCTGCACCGAACCGTCCTCGGCCAGCGCGGCCACGGCGGTGCGGGACAGACCGAGCAACCGGGATAGCCCGGCGTCGACGCGCATTCCGTCGAGTCCGTCGGGTACCGGCATGGTCCGAGTTTCTCTCACGCCTGCACCTCGCTGGCGCTCGGTTCCGGCGTGAGCGAAGCTCGCTGTGACATGGTTCGCTCGCTCACGCCGCATTCCCCTTGCTGCTGGCCGCACCGTTGGCGCCGTTGTCCGAGGGCTCGTCCGGCTTCGCGGCGGTCTCGGTGGCGGTCGCTTCGGGGTGGCGGTGTCCGGCGCGTGTGCCGTCGGGTTCGAAGCCGAAGACCGTCAGCACCACCAGCAGGATCGCGCCGCACACGATCGAGGAGTCGGCCAGATTGAATACCGGCCACCAGCCGACGGCGATGAAGTCCACCACATGTCCCTGCAGTGGTCCGGGCGCGCGGAACAACCGGTCGACCAGATTGCCGAGCGCGCCGCCGAGCACCATGCCGAGTCCGATCGCCCACCACAGCGAGCGCAGCGTGCGACCGATGCGGATCACCCCGATCACCACGGCCGCGGCGACCAGGGTCAGCAGCCAGGTCATGCCGGTGGCCATCGAGAATGCCGCGCCCGGGTTGCGTACCAGCGACAATCGCGCGAAATCGCCGATGATCGGCACCGGATCGCCCGGGGTCAGCTCGGCCACCACGATGGTCTTGGTGAGCAGGTCGAGGCCGAGCAATACCGCGGCGATGATCAGCAGCGTGCGTAGCCGCAGCGGTGCGGCGGGCTTCCCCGGATCGGCGGTCGGGGTCGGATTTTCTGCGTCGTCGCTGGGTGGCATCGCGCTATCGGCGGGCTTGTCCTCGGGCGGCCGGTCGTCACTCACGCCGACCATCATCTCTCGAGTAACGATTTGCGCTACGCACGCGGTCACCCGCATGTCCCAGCTGACACTCAGGAAGCGGTCGTACTCTGATGCTCGTGACGGTGTTGTCTTCCTCCCACGTACCCCGAATCGCGCGCTCGGGTGCGCTTCTGGTGGTGCTCGCGGTCGGACTGTCCGCGTTCGGTGTCGGCTGTAGTGACGGTGCCGATTCGCGCGTCGATGCCGACAGCACCGAGCCGGTCGGCATCGGCAAGGAAGTGACCGTGCCGATTTCGGCCGCGGTCGCCACTGTGGTCTCGGCGGGTGAGGAGCCGCGATCGCTGCTGCGTCCCGGCTATCCGGCGGGCACGGTGCAGCAGGTGACGCTGCGCACCGATCACCACATCGAGCAGCAGATCAATGATCAGCCGCCGAGCGATTTCTCGTCGCCCGCATTGACGATTCCGATGATGGCGCAGACCGACGGTGACGGTGTCGAGTTGACTCTCGGCACCATTTCGACCCCGGATCCGTCGCTGGCCAAGGCGCTCACCGCCGCCGATGGTTCGCATGCCGGATTCGATATGAGCGAACTCGGCGCGATCACCGCGCTGCGGCTCGCCCCGGCACCGGACACCTCCAATAACGCCCGCGCAGCCTTGGAGCAGGCCTTCTACCAGGCGGTCTACCGTTCGATCACCTTTCCGGACGAACCGGTCGGTGAGGGTGCGGTGTGGACGGTGCGGCAGGAGGTCGACGGTGGTGTCGCACTCGATCAGGTGACCACCGCCACGCTGACCAAGCGTGAGGGCGACCGGCTGACCATCGAACTCGAGGTGACCCAGAAACCGAAGTCGCAGGTGTGGTCGCTACCCAATAATGCGGGCACCCTCGACATCAAGGATTACGTCATGCAGGGTTCGGGCACGATCACCGTCGACCTGGGCCTGCCGCTGCCGGTCGCGGGCTCGATCACGGTCGGCGGACACCAGGCCTACCGCGACCCGCGCAGCGCGAGCATGCTGCAGCAGACGATCAATACGCAGGTCACCTGGAACGAATGAGTCCGTAGCTGTTTGTGCCGATCAGGCATGTCGTCTTACGGGTGAGGAATAGGCTCGCACCTGTCCGACAAACGCCTCGATCGGAGGTATCCCATGTCCGATGTGAAACCGATCCCCGAGGGTTATCCGGTGGTCTCGCCGGGATTGGCAATCGATGGGGCCGCTGCCGCCATCGACTTCTACAAGAATATTTTCGGCGCATCGGAGCGAATGCGCATGCCTGGACCGGAGGGCAAGATCGCACACTGCGAGCTCACGTTCGGCAATTCGCTCATCATGGTCGGCGATCCGGCCCCCGATATGGATTTCCTCGACCCGAAGACGGTCGGCGGCACGCCGGTCAATCTCTACGTCTATGTCGAGGACGCCGATGCCGCTTTCAGCGCCGCCCTCGCCGCGGGCGCCAAGGAGCTCACCCCGATGACCACCCAGTTCTACGGTGACCGCAGTGGTGCGTTCGAGGATCCGTGGGGCCACCGGTGGACCGTGGCCACGCACGTCGAGGATGTGCCGCCGGATGAGATGGACCGGCGGATGGCCGAATTGTTCGGCGGGGCCTGAGCGTTTGTGTGATCTGCCGCGCGGTCGGTGTGCCGCGCGGCAGATCGCGTGCTGCTTATCCCAGCACGATCGAGTCGCCCTCGACGTGAACGGATTTCGGGGCGAGCGGCTGGGTGGCCGGGCCGTTGACGACCGAGCCGTCTAGACCGAATTTGCTGCCGTGGCAGGCACAGTTGATGGTGCCGCCGGAAACCGTCGCGACCTTGCAGCCCGCATGTGTGCAGGTCGAGGACAGGCCGACGAAGGAACCGGCATTCGGCTGGGTCACCACCACATCGCCCTTGATCACACCACCGCCGACCGGCACCTCGGCAGTGGTGGCGATGGCATTCGGCCCTCCGGCGGAGACATTCGGTCCGGTCGATCCGGCGGCGGCCCTGGGTGGTTCGGCCGCGGGGGCGTCGGTCTTGCCGTAGGTGGTGCATGCGGTCAGCGCGGCCATGGCGGCCGCTGCCCCGGCGCCCGCGATTACGACGCGGCGGCGGTCGAGGACGAGATCATCGTTGGTCATATCGGACTCCGATCAGAAGGTGATGCCGTTGTGCTGGAAGAACCACAGGGCCGAGGTGAGCCAGAGGCCGGTCAGCCCGACGAGTACCAGGCCGCCCGCGACGGGAATGACCCAGCCGGGCAGGCCCTTTCGGGTCAGCAGCAGCATCTTGGCGACGAATGCTCCATAAAAGAAGCAACCGAGCAGGGAATGGATGAGTACGCGGTTTTCGTAGTCCTGAAAACCCAAGGCGAACAGGCAATGCACGGCGACCGGGACGGTGACGAGGACGGCGAGTCGGCCCGACCAGACATGCGCGGGTGCGATCCAGGACGGAGTCTTCGGGAAGATCGCGCCGAGCTTGCCGTACATGGTCAGCGCGGAAATCAATTGGAACAGCGCGAGTGCGGTCGCCAGGGTGGCCAGCCAGGTCTTCACCGCGACCGGACTGGAGAATCCGGCCACATTGATCGAAAAGAACCGTGGGTCATGCTGTTTCGCGTAGACGCCCAGCAGCACCGAGACTGCCGCGCCGACGAGCAGCGGAATGACGATGGCCGCCGCCGACGCTCGGCCCGGATTCACCCGGACCGTCGGCGCTTCTCGATCAGCCGACACTGTCACCACCACTTACCTTGTTCGCGGTTACCTTTTTGCCGTTGACGATGGCCGTCGCGTCGGGCGCGAGACCGACGGCAGGGGTGGTGGAGCCGTCGGGATTGCGTTGGACGCCGGTGACTCCGCCGTTCGCATCGACGATCCAGCTCTGGCGGGTGCCCGCCTCGCTGTAGACATAGAGTCCGGCGGGTGGTTGCACCGGATTCGCGGTGTAGCTCCACTGCTTGCCGCCGATCCAGAGCGTCCCGTGCACCGCCTTGCCGTCGAAGGCGCCGGTCAGTTTCGCCTCGTCTTTGCCTGTCAGCCGCAAGGACCCGTTCGTGGCCGGACCTCGCAGCCAGGACTCGATGCTCTTGCCGTCACAGGCATAGGCGATGGCCTTGTCGCCCGCGACGGTGATCTCGAGTGCGATGGTGCCGCCGGAGGCGAGCGGGATGGTGCCCACATAGTCGGCCTTGCCGGGAAATGGAACAGCCGCAGTGGTGGTCGGTAGCGGCGGCTGTGTCGTGGCCACGGGGTTGGTTGTGACCACCGCATTCGTATTCGCGGCCGGTGGGTCGGTGTCCTTGGACATATTGATGACCAGTAGGACGAGGCCGAGTACGGCCACTGCCGCGAGGGTGAGCCACGGTCCCAGTCGTTTCATAGGGTCTCCTCGATGCGCGGCCACCAGGCGCCGCCGTTCGCATTGACTACGTGGTGAACCCGTCGAACGGTTCAAACAGCGCACTCGCGGCAGCCGTTGAGCGGCGTGTCTCGAGACGTGTCGGTTCTTACCGCCGGGTCGGTGTGGCGGGCCTGGATCTTCGCCAGGGCTGTCATCGCTCAGCTCCAGGAGCAGCGCTTGGTCGCAGTCGAGGAATTGGCCGAGGCGCGGCTTTCGCTGGGTGAATATCGTGAAGCCGCGGGCGATCTCGCAGTATTCGTGCGCGAATATCCACTGCGCGAACGCTGTCGCGCACCGCGGTATCCGAGACTTCGTCGACTAACAGGCTTGGTGGGGTGCGGTCATGCGGTGGGCGAGCAGAAAACGCATCAGGTTGCGCTGGACCTCGATGCCCCCGTCATCCTGAACGACGCGTGCCCCTATCGCGTGCTCGGCGAGCAGCGGTGTGGTGAATTGCGCCAGTTCACATCCGCGCGGACTCTGGTAGTGCTCGACGGTGAGCGGGATCGGAAGACCCGGTCCGGCGGCGAGAACTTCCTGACGCGTCGGCAGGGTCGGCATCGAACCCGGATCCGCGAGGTTATCGGCTTCGCGCCACTGTGCGAGGTTGGTGCGGCCGATCACGTAGTTGCTGATCTCGTCGAAGAGGGTCTGCAGGAAGTATGTCGGCATCGGGCGGGCACGTGCGGCCATCGCGTCGATGATCACTTGGCCACCGAGTTCGGAGCGATACGGCGCACCGGCCATCGGGGCGATCGCCGCGTAGAGGTCCGGGTAGTTGGCGCCCAGATTGGTGGTCATCGCGCCACCCGCGGAGTATCCGCCGAGATAGACCCGCGAGCGATCGAGTTGGAATTCATCGATGAGCGTAGTGGTGATGCCCGCGATGATCGACGGCTCGCCCCGGCCGCGTTCGCGGTCCTCGGCCTTGTCCCAGTTCCAGCAGGAGTCTTTGTTCGCCGCCTGATCCTGGATCGGATAGGCGAGTACGAAACCCATTTCGTCGGCGACCCGGGTGAGCGAGAACCCCCTCGGTTGGGCCTCGGTGAGCGGGTCGTTGCAACCGTGCAGGTACACCATGAGCGGCCTACCCACACTGCTGCCCGGTGGTACATGCAGGTAGTAGCAGCGGGTGCCCGCGGCGTTGGTGTAGCAGCGTTTGTCTGCCATGGCTTGCGCGCGCGATGCACCGAGCAGCAGACAAGTGGTGGCGATCAGGATGGCGCCGACGACAGCGCAGAGGCGGAGCGCGGCAATTCGCACGTCGCGAATTCTAGCCGGGTGCCGAGTTCGCGCCGCGATCTCGGCGGCGAGTCGGCCGAGGCGAAGCGGCGGACCCGGTCCCCCTCATCGTCGTGGTGGCCGGGTCCGCCGCTGGGGGCGGCGCCTATCCGCGGGCGATGGCCTCGAAGACCAACGGATCGACGAGGGTCGACGTATCGCCGAGTTCTCGACCCTCTGCGACATCGCGGAGCAGGCGGCGCATGATCTTGCCGCTGCGGGTTTTCGGGAGTTCCGGGACGATATGGATCTGTCTCGGTCGGGCAATGGGGCTGATCTCCTGGGAGACAGCGGCTTTCAGTTCACCGATCAGCGCATCGCCGGAATTGTGCGCGCCCGCGGTGAGAATGACGAAGGCGACGATGGCCTGCCCGGTGGTCGCATCGTTCGCGCCGACCACCGCGGCCTCGGCGACCGAGCCATGTCCGACGAGCGCGGATTCGACCTCGGCGGTGGAGATCCGGTGGCCGGAGACATTCATGACATCGTCGACCCGGCCGAGTACCCACAGGTCGCCGCCGTCGTCGAACTTGGCGCCGTCACCGGCGAAATACCAGCCGCGGTCGGCGAATCGGTCCCAGTACGTCTCGCGGAACCGGTCCATATCACCCCAGATACCGCGCAGCATCGAGGGCCACGGTTGATCAAGCACCAGCAGTCCGGAGCGGCCGTGCGCGAGTTCGGCGCCGTCGTCGTCGACGATCTTCGCGCAGATGCCGGGCAGCGGCGTCATGGCCGCACCCGGTTTGGCCGCGGTCACACCGGGCAGCGGGGAGATCATGATCGCACCGGTCTCGGTCTGCCACCAGGTGTCCACGATGGGAGTCCGATTGCCGCCCAATACCTCTCGGTACCAGCGCCAGGCCTCCGGATTGATCGGCTCGCCGACGCTGCCGAGCAGTCGTAACGAGGACAGGTCGTGCGCGTCCGGAATCTCGCGACCCCACTTCATGAAGGTCCGCACCAGGGTGGGGGCGGTGTAATAGATGGTGACGCCGTACTTTTCGATGATGTCGAAATGCCGGTGCTCATCGGGGGAGTTGGGGGTGCCCTCGTAGACGACCTGGGTCGTGCGGTTGGCCAGCGGTCCGTAGACGATATAGCTGTGTCCGGTGACCCAGCCGATATCAGCGGTGCACCAGTAGACGTCTTGTCCCGCACGATGATCGAAGACGTTGTGGTGGGTATAGGCGGCCTGGGTGAGATAACCGCCGGTAGTGTGCAGGATGCCCTTGGGTTTTCCGGTGGTGCCCGAGGTGTAGAGGATGAACAGCGGATGTTCGGCGTCGAAGGCCTGCGCCTCGTGATCGGGGGATGCGTCGGTGACGGTGTCGTGCCACCACAGATCGCGGCCCTCGGTCCACGGCACCTCGATGTTGGTGCGCCGCACCACGAGTACGCGCTCGACGGTGTGTTCGCCATCGGCAAGCGCCTCGTCGACGGCGGCCTTCAGCGGTGCTGCGGTGCCGCGGCGCCACTGCCCATCGGTGGTGATCACCAATCGGGCCCCGGCATCGTCGACCCGCTGGCGCAGGGCAGTCGGTGAGAATCCGGCGAATACCACCGAATGGGTGAGGCCGAGCCGGGCGCAGGCCAGCATGGCGACGATCGCCTCCGGCACCATCGGCATGTAGATGGCGACGCGATCGCCGGTCCGCAGCCCGAGATCGGTGAAATAGTTTGCCGCCCTGGATACTTCGGCGAGCAACTCGCTGTAGGTGATATCGCGGGAGTCGCCCGGTTCGCCCTCCCAATGGATGGCCACCTGCTCGCCGTATCCGTCGAGTACGTGCCGGTCCACACAGTTGTAGGCGACATTGAGTTCGCCGTCGACGAACCATTTCGCGACCGGCGCGTCGCTCCAGTCGAGGACCCGGGTCCACGGCCGATGCCAATGCAACCGCCGAGCCTGCTCGGCCCAGAACTCCAGCCGATCGGCGGCAGCGCGATCGTACAGTGCCGCATCGGCATTGGCGCTCGCGGCGAACGCCGCATCCGGCGGGTAGGTGGTCGGGTCGGTGGTTGCACTGGTCAACGTCGATCTATCCTCTCGAAACAACAAGGGCGGCAAGCTCAGTCGGATGCGGTCAGTGCACGACGGCCTTCTCCGCGCCGACACCGGTGAGCGAGCGAACCTCCATCTCGGCCTGCTTCGCCGGATCCTCCGGCTTACGCCTGCCCAGGAAGGTGCCGACCACACCGAGTACGAAAGCCAGTGGGATGGAGACGATTCCCGGATTCGACAGCGGGAACCAATCGAAATCCGATCCCGGAATCATCGAGGTCTTCGTCCCGGATACCGCGGGGGAGAACACGATCAGCACAATGGTCGAGATCAGGCCGCCGTACATGCTGAACAGGGCGCCGGTGGTGTTGAACCGCTTCCAGAACAGGGAGTACACGATGGTCGGCAGATTCGCCGCCGCCGCGACCGCGAAGGCCAGCGCCACCAGGAAGGCGATGTTCTGGCCGTTGGCCAGGATGCCGAGGCCGATGGCCAGCGCACCGATCACCACCGCGGTGATCCGGGATACCCTGACCTGCTTGTTCTCGTCGACCTGCCCCTTCTTGATCACGCTCGCGTAGATATCGTGGGCGAACGATGCCGATGCGGTGATGGTCAGGCCCGCGACGACCGCGAGGATGGTGGCGAAGGCGACCGCGGAAATGACACCGAGCAGGATTACCCCGCCGAGTTCGAAGGCCAGCAGCGGCGCCGCCGAATTCTGCCCGCCCGCCGCGGCGAGAATGCGATCCGGCCCGACAATGGCGGCCGCACCGTAACCGAGCACCAGGGTGAACAGGTAGAACGCGCCGATCAGGCCGATCGCCCAAACCACCGAGCGCCGTGCCTCTTTCGCGGTCGGCACGGTGTAGAAGCGCATCAGCACATGCGGTAGACCCGCGGTGCCGAGCACCAGCGCCAGGCCGAGCGAGACGAAGTTCAGCTTGGAGGTCGCGCTGCCGCCGTACTGAGCGCCGGGGGCGAGCACGTCACGGGCGGCTACGCCCTTGGTCTTGGAACCGTGCACCGCATCCTGTGCCGAACCGAGGATGTCGGAGAAGTTGAAGCCGAACTTGGCGAACACCATCACCGTCATCAGCGCCGCGCCGGTGATGAGCAGCACCGCCTTGATGATCTGCACCCATGTCGTGCCCTTCATGCCGCCGACCAGCACGTACACGATCATCAGCACGCCGACGACGGCAATGACGATGCTCTGTCCGGTCTTATCGGAGATATCGAGCAGCAGCGCGACCAGACCGCCCGCGCCCGCCATCTGCGCGAGCAGATAGAACAGTGAGACCGCGAGCGTGGTCAACGCGGCCGCGGTGCGGACGGGGCCTTCTTTCAGCCGGAAGCTCAGCACATCCGCCATGGTGAATTTGCCGGTGTTCCTGAGCATTTCGGCGACCAGCAGGAGTGCGACCAGCCAGGCCACCAGGAAGCCGATCGAGTACAGGAACCCGTCGTAGCCGTATACCGCGATGGCGCCCGCGATGCCGAGAAAGCTTGCGGCGGAAAGGTAATCGCCCGCGATGGCGATGCCGTTCTGCGGGCCGGAGAAGCCGCGGCCGCCGGTGAAGTAGTCGGCGGCGGTGCGGTTGTTGCGGCTGGCCCGGATCACCACGATCATCGTGATCGCCACGAAAAGGCCGAAAATGGCGATATTCGCGGCCGGGTTGCCGACCTTCTCCGCGGCGGACAGATATTGCGTACTCACGCCTGGTCTCCCTCGAGATAGTTGCGGATCGACGCGGCGCGCGGATCCAGTTCCTTATTGGCGAACCGGACATACAGCCAGGTGATCACGAAGGTCGAGACGAATTGCCCGAGGCCGAGCAGCAGGCCGAGATTGATATTGCCGATGACCTGGGTGGCCATGAAGTCGTGCGCGTAGGCGCCGAGCAACACATAGCTCAGGTACCAGACCAGGAACAGTGCGGTCATCGGAAAGATGAAGCGGCGCAACCGGCTTCGCAATTCCTGGAACTGGGGACTCGACTGGACGGCGGCGAAATCCTCCGCTGTCGGCGTGCGCCGCGGTGGCGTGCCATCTTTGTCGAGGTCGATACTGGTCATCGCAGGGTCCTAGCGTGTGACGTGACTTACTATCCGCCGACCATAAGGGGGCGCTCGTGAGGGATTCATGATGTGGCGTGGATCACTCTGTGAAGGCGCCGGTTTGTGCGGTGAACGGTCGGCAGGCCGCGACGAACGGTCAGCGGTTCAGCCCGATGGCGCGCTCCCGGTCCGCGCCCATACCCAGCCGCTCCGGCGCGTGCATTCGGACGAAGATGCGCCCGATCGTGCGGGCGTCCTGACCGCGCGTCAGCACGCTGACCAGGATCATCGATGCGAATGCCAGCGGTACGCTGAGCGCCGCCGGATAGCCGAGGACGGCCGCGAGCCAGCCGTCCGCGAGCTCGTCGGAGATGCCGCCGGTCACCGAAACCACGGTCGCGCCGCCCGCCGCCAGGCCGCCCACGATCAGTCCGGTGGCCGCGCCCTTGGCCGTCAGACCGCGCCACCAGATGCCGAGCACCAACAGCGGGCACAGTGTCGAGGCCGCGACCGAAAAGGCAAGGGCGACAGTGCGGGACAGATCCAGCGAGACCACCATGATCGAAACACCGAGGGGCACGGCACCGGCGAATACCGCGGCGGTCCGGAAGTCGCGAATCCGTCCACGCAGCATGTCCGTGCTGAGCACACCCGCGATGCTGACCAACAGCCCGGACGAAGTGGAAAGAAACGCCGCGATCGCACCGGCCGCGGCCAGTGCCGCCAGCAGTTGTCCGGGCAGGCCCGCCAGCACTGATCCGGGCAGCAGCACCACGGCGGCATCGGAGGTGCCGGTGATCAGCAACTGCGGCACGTACAGCCGCGCGAAAACCCCCAGCAGAATGGGGAAGAGGTAGAACACTCCGACCAGGCCGATCACCGCGAGTGCGGTCGTGCGCGCCGCACGGCCATCGGGATTCGTATAGAACCGCACCAAAACGTGCGGAAGTCCCATTGTGCCGAGGAAAGTGGCGATGATCAGCGAATACACCTGGTAGGTGGGATGGGAGCCGCCGAATCCGCCGCCGGGCGCCAGCCAGGCCGCACCGTCCGTCGGCGCTCCGGCCACCACCGGGACGGTGGAGCCAGCCTCCAGGGTCAGTTCGGTGCCCGCCGCCAGTTCGTGCGCGCCGGGTGTGAGCAGGACCGGACCGTCCACCGTGCGATCGTCGAGCGTTCCAGTGATCGAAACCTGCTGCGGCGCACCGACCTGCACGATGACGCCGGTGCTGACATCCACCGTGGTGCGCTCGGTGACCACCGGGGGCGCGGGTGTGCCGAGTTCGCGGTCCTCGGCCAGGAAATGACCGAGCAGCACCAGCGCCGGAATCGCCACCGCGGTCAGCTTCAACCAGTACTGGAAGGCCTGCACCAGCGTGATCGACCGCATGCCGCCGCCGGCCACGTTCGCGATGATGATCGCCCCGACCGCCACCGCGCCGACCCATTTCGGCACATTCAGCAGGATGTGCAGCGTGAGCCCCGCGCCCTGGAACTGTGGAATGAGATAGACCCCGCACACCAGCACCACCACGACCGCCGCCAGCCTGCGCAGCCGCAGCGATCCGAGTCGGAACTCCGCGAAATCGGGCACGGTGTATGCGCCCGACCGGCGCAGCGGCGCGGCGACGAACAGCAGTAGTCCGAGATATCCGGCGGTGAATCCGACCGGATACCAGAGCGCGTCCGCGCCGTATTTCGCGATCAGTCCCGCGACTCCGAGAAATGAAGCGGCCGAGAGGTATTCGCCGGAGATCGCGGCCGCATTCCAGCGCGGCCCGACGCTGCGTGAGGCGACCAGGAAGTCGGAGGTGGTGCGCGCCAACCGAACACCGTAGACGCCGATCGCGACCGTGGCGAGGGCGGCGAGCAGCAAGGCGAAAACCGTGAGTGCTGGTGTCGACGGGGTATTCACGGCACGCAACCCGTGGCCGGTCCACATACATCGTCACTCGGTGGGTGCCCGCTGATCCGGCTCGTGGCGCGCGGATATTCGGCGGGGCGGTGGGCCAGCGGTATTGCGGCGCGGCACATGGAACTCAGTCCTCGGCCAAATCCAGGAAATCCTGCTCATTGCGTTCCGCGAGTCGGACATAGAGCCGCCCGGCGCCATACAGCACCGGATACACGGCAATGCCGAGCAGCAACCACGGCAGCCGTACCCCGAGCAGAACGAACGAACCCACCGACCCGAGCCGGAAAAGCACCGGCAGCGAACACAATACGAGCACCATGACCAATCCGACCCGCGCCGCCAACCCCAACTGCGCCCGAATCAGCCCACCGATCAGTGCCTCGCCGATCTCGGTCTGCTCGACCACTTCCGTGCGGGTCCGGACGCGTCGCGCACCGCGGCGTTCGGCGAGCACGACGCGCTGTCTGGTCGGACGCTGCGGAGTGGTCACGGATTCGTCCACTGCTGTCGCGGCCCGTGCACCAGCCGCTGCTTCAGCTCGCGCACTTGCCGACGACTCACCGGCAACTCCACCGCCGCGGCCTTGCCGTCGGCCCGCAGCCGCACCACTGTTCCGGTGCCGACTGTGCGCAGCCCGGTCACCAACCGCAGTGCCACCAGATAAGACCGGTGCACCCGCAGGAATCCGGCGTTCTCCCACCGGGATTCCAACGCCGACAACGGAATCCGCACCAGATGCGAGCCGCCGCTGGTGTGCAGTCGGGCATAATCGCCCTCCGCCTCGACCCAGCTCACACTCGACCGATGCACCAGCGTGGTGACCCCGCCCAGCTCGACCGGAATCACCTCGTTCGGGTCGCTGCGCGAGGCCGCAACGGCCGGGGCCGGTGTGGTGCGTGTCGTGACGATCCGCCGCACCGCCTCCGCCAACCGCGCCTCTCGCAGCGGTTTGAGCAGATAGTCCACCGCACCCAGATCGAAGGCCGCGATCGCCTGGTCATCGTGGGCCGTCACGAAGACCACGGCGGGCGGGTTCGCGAACTCGGACAGGATGCCCGCCAATTCCATGCCGTCCAGCCCGGGCATATTGATATCGAGGAATACCGCATCGATCGGATGTGCCCGCATCAGCCGCAATGCACTGGTCGCATCGCTAGCGTTGCGGATTTCACCGACCCCCGGCTGCGCACGCAGCAAATACACCAGCTCGTCCAGAGCGGGCTTCTCGTCGTCCACGGCGAGCACGCGCAGTGCGGCGGCGGACTGGTCGGTGGTCCGGGTCACAGTCGTTCCATCGTAAGCGGAGCCTGTTCACCGTCGACCCGGATGTCGACACCTGGCTTGACCGGCGTTCGTAGTTGGAGCCGTGCGGTCGAGCAGGAGCCGGGTGGAGCCAGGCGTGTGTGGTCAGGCCTGGATGCCTGCGCGGAACTTCGGGACGCGCAGGCTCACCTTGGTGCCCGCGCCGGGGGCGGTCTCCACGATCAGGCCGTAGTCATTGCCGAAGGTCGCCCGTAGCCGGTCGTCGACATTGGCCAGGCCCACATGGGCGGATTCTCCGGAACCCGCTGGGCCGGTTCCGGTTTCGATGGCATCGAGGGCGCCGGAGCGCAGCAGGTCCGGATCCATCCCGATTCCGTCGTCCTCGACGCTGATCACACAGTCGGTACCCGCATCGGTCGCGACGATGGTCACCGTCCCGCCGCGCGTCGCCCCGGCCAAGCCGTGCCGAACCGCGTTCTCCACCAACGGTTGCAGCGCCAGGAACGGCAGTACGACGCCGAGCACTTCCGGCGCGATCTGCAACCGAACCTGCAAGGCGTCACCGAACCGGGCTCGTTCCAGCGCGAGGTACCGCTCGATATTGCGCAGTTCGTCGGAGAGCAACGTGAATTCGCCCGCGGCACGGAAGGAATATCGGGTGAAGTCCGCGAACTCCAGGATCAGCTCGCGCGCCCGATCCGGATCGGTACGTACAAAGGACGCAACGGTATTGAGCGCGTTATAGATGAAATGCGGGCTGATCTGGGCCCGCAACGCACGTACCTCGGCTCGATCGAGGCGGGCCCGCGAGGCGTCCAATTCCGCCAATTCCAGCTGTCCGCAGGCGTATCGCGCCACCTCCGCGACCGCACCTAGCCGTCCGGGTTCCGGCTTCCCGGTGGTCACCACCCCTAAAGCCCCTGCTACCCCGCCATTTTCGATGAGCAGCGGCTGTGCGATCAGTGTTCGCCCGGCATGTTCACTGCGACCAGGCCCCGACACCAGCACCGGTCGCTCGGTCACCACCGCCCGCCTGGCCGCAGCGGCGAACGGCCCGGCCAGATCCGAATGCGGCCCGTCCCAAGCCAGCAGCGTGCCATCCGGATCGGCGACGCCCAACGCGTCGGCTCCGGTCAGTGTCCGCAGATGCGGCGCGGCCTCCTGGGCGGACCGATCGTTCAACCCCTGCCGCAACGGGCGCGCGGCCAGCGAGGCCGTATGCAGTGCGCTGTACACCGCCCGCTCGGCCGGAGTGGTCACCACTCGTCGGGTTCGAGACCAGACCAGCAGCGCGCCGACGATCAATACCGCCCCGGCGACAACCGCGACACCGGCTGTCGTCATCGCGGGCTCACCGAACGTCTGCGCCACTTCATCGCCTGATTATCGCGGTGGTCCCACCGAATCCGCCCCAACAGCGCCGCATACAGTCGTGTCCATGACCGCGGGCTACTCCGGGACGCCGCTGGCGAAGAAGATCGGAATCAAATCCGGCCACCGTGTAGTGCTGCGGCATGCACCCGCAGGCTGGCAGATTCCGGATCTACCACTGGACGTCGCGATCGCCACCGATGCGCCGGAGTCCGCGGATGTCGTCCTCGCTTTCTTTCGCGAACTCGCAGACCTGGCCGACGAGGCCCCGGAATTGGCCGCCGCACTGCGGCCGGGCGCGATGCTGTGGATCGCCTGGCCGCGCAAAGCGGGTGGGCACGTCAGCGATATCGCCGAGAACGATCTGCGCGAGCTATTGCTGCCCATCGGTGTCGTCGATGTGAAGGTGGCCGCGCTCGACAACGATTGGTCCGGTTTGAAATTCGTCTGGCGCAAGCGCGCTTGATCGAGGGCTCGCGTAGTGTCGAGCGATCCGCGGACCACCCACTGTCGCGGAAATCGGACAGCCGCAATGCTGGGTCGCGAGACGCGCCGGTGATCTTCACCACCGACACGCCGAGCACCTGCGTCAGCCCGGCGCGGGAAGCCGAACTCGTCGGTGGGCACCCCTAGAATCGCTACACCAACCCCCGTCGAGACCTTGGGAGGAAGGACCGTCTTGGCCGCCTCGTCCGGATCGTTCGTTCACCTGCACAACCACACCGAGTACTCCATGCTCGATGGTGCGGCCAAAATCTCTCCGCTCTTCGCCGAGGCGAACCGGCTGGGAATGAACGCGGTCGGGATGACCGACCACGGCAATATGTACGGGGCTTCGGAGTTCTACAACTCCGCCAAGAAGGCCGGTATCAAGCCGATCATCGGCATCGAGGCCTATATCGCACCGGGTTCCCGGTTCGACACCAAGCGCGTGCAGTGGGGTGATCCCAGCCAGAAGGGCGACGACGTCTCCGGTTCCGGCGCCTACACGCATATGACCATGGTCGCGGAGAACGCGACCGGCCTGCACAACCTGTTCAAGCTGTCCTCGCTCGCCTCGCTGGAAGGTCAGCTCGGCAAGTGGGCGCGCATGGACGAGGAGATCATCGCCGAGCACGCCGCGGGCATCATCGCCACCACCGGCTGCCCCTCGGGAGAGGTGCAGACCCGCCTGCGCCTCGGTCACGACCGCGAGGCTCTCGAGGCCGCGGCCAAATGGCAGGAGATCTTCGGCCCGGACAATTTCTTCCTCGAGATCATGGACCACGGCCTGTCCATCGAGCGCCGGGTCCGTGAGGGACTGCTCGAGATCGGCAAAAAGCTCGGGATCCGGCCGCTGGCCACCAACGACTGCCACTACGTCACCAAGGACGCCTCGACCAACCACGAGGCGCTGCTGTGTATCCAGACCGGTAAAACACTCAGTGACCCAACGCGTTTCAAGTTCGACGGCGACGGTTACTACCTGAAGTCCGCGGAAGAGATGCGGGCGATCTGGGATATGGAGGTGCCCGGCGCCTGCGATTCCACCTTGTTGATCGCCGAGCGGGTGCAGTCCTACGACGAGGTGTGGCAGCACCGCGACCGGATGCCGATCTTTCCGGTGCCCGATGGCCACGACCAGGCCAGCTGGCTGCGCCGCGAGGTCGACCTCGGGCTGCGGCGTCGATTCCCGGACGGCGCGCCCCAGGATTATCTGGACCGCGCCCAGTACGAGATCGGCGTCATCCTGGAGATGGGCTTCCCGGCCTACTTCCTCGTCGTCGGCGACCTGATCAACCACGCCCGCGAGGTCGGCATCCGAGTCGGTCCCGGCCGTGGTTCGGCGGCCGGTTCGCTGGTCGCCTACGCACTCGGTATCACCAATATCGACCCGATTCCGCACGGTCTGCTCTTCGAGCGGTTCCTCAATCCCGAGCGCGTGTCGATGCCCGATATCGATATCGACTTCGACGATCGCCGTCGCGGTGAGATGGTCCGCTACGCGAGCGAGAAGTGGGGCACCGACCGGGTCGCCCAGGTCATCACCTTCGGCACCATCAAGACCAAGGCCGCCATCAAGGACTCGGCGCGAGTGCTGTTCGGCCAGCCCGGATTCGCCATCGCCGACCAGATCACCAAGGCGCTGCCGCCGCCGATCATGGCCAAGGACATCTCGGTGTCCGGTATCACCGATCCGGAGCACGAGCGGTACAAAGAGGCCGCCGAGGTGCGCGAACTCATCGGGAGCAATCCGGATGTCGCGAAGATCTACGAGACCGCGCGTGGCCTCGAGGGCCTGATCCGCAATGCGGGTGTGCACGCCTGCGCGGTCATCATGTCCTGTGATCCGCTCACCGACGCGATCCCGGTCTGGAAGCGGCCCCAGGACGGTGCGCTCATCACCGGCTGGGACTACCCGTCGTGTGAGGCCATCGGCCTGTTGAAGATGGACTTCCTCGGTCTGCGCAACCTGACCGTGATCGGTGACGCGCTGGAGAACATCCAGGCCAACCGCGGCATCGACCTGGATATGGACCGGCTGCCGCTCGACGATTCGCGCACCTACGAATTGCTTTCGCGCGGTGACACACTCGGCGTATTCCAGCTCGATGGTGGGCCCATGCGCGATCTGCTGCGCCGCATGCAGCCGACCGCGTTCGAGGACATCGTGGCCGTCGGCGCGCTGTATCGCCCCGGCCCGATGGGCATGAACGCGCACAACGACTACGCCGACCGCAAGAACGACCGGCAGGAAGTCAAGCCGATCCATCCGGAGCTCGAGGAGCCGCTCGAGGACATCCTCGGCGAGACCTACGGCCTGATCGTCTACCAAGAGCAGATCATGCACGTCGCGCAGAAAGTGGCAGGCTACTCGCTCGGTCGAGCAGATATTCTGCGCCGCGCGATGGGTAAGAAGAAGGCCGAGGTGCTGGCCGCGGAGTTCGAGGGCTTCGAGGAGGGCATGCAGGCCAACGGATATTCCAAGGCGGCCATCAAGGCGCTGTGGGACACCATCCTTCCGTTCGCCGGTTACGCGTTCAACAAATCACACGCCGCCGCCTACGGCCTGATCTCCTACTGGACCGCATATCTCAAGGCGAACTATCCCGCCGAATATATGGCGGCCCTGCTCACCTCCGTCGGCGACGATAAGGACAAGGCCGCGGTCTACCTCTCCGATTGCCGCCGCCTCGCGATCACCGTGCTGCCGCCGGATGTCAACGAATCCGAGATGAACTTCGCCTCGGTGGGTAAGGACATCCGCTTCGGCCTCGGCGCGGTGCGCAATGTCGGCGCGAATGTCGTCACCTCGATCATCCAGGCGCGCAAGGAGAAGTCGAAGTTCACCGATTTCTCGGACTACCTGAACAAGATCGACGCCATCGCCTGCACCAAGAAGGTCACCGAATCCCTCATCAAGGCGGGCGGATTCGACTCGCTCGGGCATCCGCGCAAGGGTCTGCTGCTGATCCACTCCGATGCCATCGATGCGGTGATGTCCACCAAGAAGGCCGAGGCGATCGGCCAGTTCGACCTGTTCGGCGGGCTGGACGACGGCGACGAGTCGGTGGCCTCGGTCTTCAATGTGAAAGTGCCCGAGGACGAGTGGGAGACCAAGCACAAGCTGGCGCTCGAGCGGGAAATGCTCGGCCTGTACGTGTCCGGGCATCCGCTCAACGGCGTCGAACATGTGCTTGCGGCACAGGCGGATACGGCGATTCCGGCCATTCTCGAAGGTGATATCAAGGACGGCGCCCAGGTCACCATCGGCGGCATCCTCGCCTCGGTCAACCGTCGCATCAATAAGAACGGCCTGGCCTGGGCCTCGGCGCAGATCGAGGATCTGACCGGTGGTATCGAGGTGCTGTTCTTCCCGCAGGCCTATTCGGTGTACGGCGCGGATGTGGTGGAGGATGCGGTCGTCCTGGTGAAGGCAAGGGTGTCGGTGCGCGACGACCGGATCTCCTTGATCGCCAACGATCTCGCCGTCCCCGACCTCTCTTCGATCGGTGTGGCCAAGCCGCTGGCGGTCGTCATGCCGACGCGGCTGTGCACGCCCGACAAGATCGGCGAGCTCAAGCGCATCCTGTCGAGACATCCGGGCACCGCGGACGTCCATGTCCGCCATGTGGGCGCACGCGACAATACGTCGCTGTGGAAATTGGATGACAGCCTGCGGGTTTCACCGTCCTCGGCCCTGATGGGCGACCTCAAGGCGCTGCTCGGTCCAGGCTGTCTCGCGGGCTGAACACGACGTTCGGATTGGCGACGGCTAAGGTCGGGCAGGCCGAGGGTATTCGCCGTCGACGAGGGTCCGTTCGGAAGCGTTGCGGTGGTGCGTGTTCACACCGTGAGTTCGACCATGTCCCGATCCACCGGGCTGACCTTCTGGACTTGCCGAGCCCGACGATGGAGCGCGGCTGCCCAAGTGACGGTGGCCAATGTGGTGATGGCGAGGGCCATGCCGATCCAGGCGACCGACGGGTAGCCGAGGCCGCCGCCGATGGCCAGACCGCCGAGCCATGGGCCGACGGTGATGCCGACATCGAATGCGGAGAAGTTGACTGCGGTCGCTAGGGTGGGTGCGGCGCCCGGCGAGTGCGAATACACGGGTGTTCAGGGCTGGATTCGTGGCGAATCCGAAGGCGCCCAATAGGAATACGAGGAGTACGACCGGTGCGGGCATGGCCACGGTCAGTGCCAGCACCGACGAGATGATGATCAACCCGATCACGCCGACGGTCAGTACTCGGAAGGGATGGGCATCGGTGGCTCGACCGCCGACCGTGATGCCGATCAGCGCGCCAATGCTGTACAGGGTGAGCACCAAGGGAATCCAGCTCTCCGCATTCCGGTGGTGCGGGCCAGGAGTGCGCCGAGGTAGCCGAAGATGACCAGTAGTGCGCCGGTCGAGAGCCTCAGTGCCGTGGTCGCGGCGACCGCCCAGAATCCGGCGTAGACGAATGCGCCGACCACCCGGGTTCCGAAGAGCACCGAGTAACCCGGGGTCAGCGCGGCCACCACATGGGCCGCGATGAACACTCCGAGGAAGGCGAGCAGCGCGGTGCGGCGCGGCCAGCGCAGGGTGATCATGGCCAGCGCGGGTGCGCCCACCAGCATGCCCAGTGCGAATGCCGAAATCAGATGGGGCTACCGCGAGACCGCGACTCCGAGCGACAGCGCGGCGAGGAACTTGGGTCCGTCCGCATAGAACTCGTCGAACTCGCGGATCTCGAATCCGGCGCTCTCGACGGTGCCGCGAATATCGCGATCCAGATTGCAGCCGCCCGCAATCGCCTTCTCGATCGGATTCAGCCGGTGCTGCCACGCCTGGACGCCCGGATCCGGCGCGAGCCCGTGTTCGACGAAATGCAGGGTTCCGCCGGGAACGAGCACCCTGCGCACCTCGGCCAGCGCGGCCGCGATATCCGGAATGGTGCACATCGTCCAGGTCGAGAGTGCCGAGTCGAAGCTGTTATCGGCGAAGGGCAGCGACTGGCCGTCGAGTCCGGCGCGTTCGATCGGCACGGTGGTTTTGGCCAGCCGCTTGTCCGCCAGGCGCCAGCCGAGGTCGGCGGGTTCCACGGCGCTGATCGACTCGACCGCAGCCGGATAGAACGGGATATTCAGTCCCGATCCGAAGCCGAGCTCCATCACCCGTCCGTGCAATCCGGCGCAGGCGCGCTCGCGCTGCGGATTGTTCATCTTGGCCCCGCAGACCAGATTGACCAGCCGAGGCACGAACCGATCGTTGTAGATGCCCACGCACCCACTCTGTCAGGATCCGCGCGCCGCGGGCAATGGTCAGTCGGTCGGAAAGGGTGCGTCATGTGTCGGCGGGCCGTGCGATCGCCGACATGCGATGCTGGCTCGGTGACCTTGTTCGAGGTATGGGCCCCGCGACCGGAACGGGTGCGCATCGAGGTCGATGGTGCCGTGCATCCGATGACAAGGTCGCCTGACGGTTGGTGGCGGGCAGATGTGCACGCCGTACCGGGTACGCGCTACGGCTACCTGCTCGACGACGACCCGACCGTCCTGCCCGATCCGCGCTCGGCGCGCCAGCCCGATGGCGTGCACGGCCGCTCGGCGCTGCACGCCCTCGATCCGGCCGGATGGACCGATGCGAACTGGACCGGCCGCCCACTGGCGGGCGCGATCATCTACGAACTGCATCTGGGCACCTTCACTCCCGAGGGAACCTTCGACGCCGCCGTCGAGCGGCTCGACCACCTCGTCGAACTCGGTGTCACCATGGTCGAGTTGATGCCGGTCAACGCCTTCGACGGTAGCCACAACTGGGGCTACGACGGTGTGCTCTGGTATGCCGTCCACGAGCCATACGGCGGACCGGATGGTTTGCAGCGCTTCGTGAATGCTTGCCACGCAAAGGGTTTGGCGGTCGCCCTCGATGTCGTCCACAACCATCTCGGTCCCTCCGGCAACTATCTGCCCCGCTTCGCGCCCTATCTGACCGAAGGTCGCAATACCTGGGGGCAAAGCCTGAATCTCGACGGTCCGCACTCGGATCCGGTGCGCCGCTTCATAATCGAGAACGCCCTGCGCTGGTTGCGCGACTTCCACATCGACGCACTGCGACTCGATGCGGTGCACGCACTCGTCGACCGCACCGCCACCCACCTGCTCGCCGAACTGGCCGTCGAAACCGAATCCCTTGCCGCACATGTGCGTAGGCCGCTGACATTGATCGCGGAGAGCGACCTCAATGATCCGCGGCTCATCACCCCACGCGCGGCAGGCGGCTACGGCCTGACCGGTCAATGGAACGACGACCTGCACCACGCGGTGCACACCGCGGTTTCCGGTGAACGCCAGGGCTACTATGCCGATTTCGGTTCGCTGCGCTGTCTGGCCCAGACACTGACGCGCGGATTCTTCCACGCCGGAACCTATTCCAGCTTCCGCGGTCGCATCCACGGCCGTCCGATCGACACCCGGCTCATCCCGGCGAGCGCGCTGCTCGCCTATACCTGCACCCATGATCAGATCGGCAATCGGGCGATCGGGGACCGTCCCAGCGCCTACCTGACCGACGGACAGCTGGCGATCAAAGCCGCATTGGTGCTGTTCTCGGCATACACGCCCATGCTGTTCATGGGGGAGGAGTGGGGCGCGCGCACCCCGTTCCAGTTCTTCACCTCGCACACCGATCCGGTGATCGCGGCCGCCACCGCCACCGGCCGCAAGGACGAATTCGCCGAACACGGCTGGGACAGCGACGAGATTCCGGACCCGCAGGACCCCGAAACCCTCCTGCGGTCGAAGCTGAATTGGGCCGAACTCGAACACGATCGCCACACACGGCTGCTGTCCTGTTATAGAAAGCTGATCGGTTTGCGACGCGAGCGAGCTGAAATAACGGACCCGCGGCTCACGCATGTATCTGTCGACTACGACGAGAATGCCCGCTGGATCGCGGTGCGCCGTGGCCCGCTGACGCTGGTGTGCAATCTTTCCGAAGACCAGGTCAGCGTGCCTATCGCCGGTCTTTCGCTGCTGTCTTGGGAACCCGCGACCGAAGGCGTCTCCGCGACGGAGATACCGGGCCACTCGTTCGTGATACTCACCGGCGCATAGCGGAACCCCAGGTCGGAACGCGTTTACCGAAAACCTCCTGAACATAACTGTCCGAGACACAATATTGCCGAGTGTGACCAGCGCCATTACCTTTGGAATATGAGCAACGTGGCTTCACCCGGGGACCTAGCGAATCTCCCCGATGGGGTGGGTGGCAGCGCCGCCACCGAATTCGCACCATTGGTACGCGCATTCGCGAAGGTCTTCGGGCGCCGTCGGGGGGCGGGCGGCGCGTTGGCCGTCCATCTGCACGGTGAACCGCTGGTCGATATCTGGACCGGGAGCGCGGGTGACAAACCGTGGAGCCAGGACACCGGCGCGATCATCTTCTCCGCCACCAAGGGCATCACCGCGACGGTCATCCACCGGCTGGCCGATCGGGGTCTGCTCGACTACGAAGCGCCGATGGCCGAGTACTGGCCGGAGTTCGGCCAGAACGGCAAGGGCGATATCACCATTCGTCAGGTGATGACGCACAGCGCGGGACTCGGTGGCCTCAACCCGATCGCGGCCGGGCTCGAGGATGTGCTCGACCACCAGCTGATGGAGCGGCGTCTCGCCGCCGCGAAACCCGATCGTCTGCTCGGCACCCCGGCCTATCACGCGCTCACCTTCGGTTGGCTGCTCGCCGGATTGGCCCGCGCCATCACCGGCCAGGGGATGGCGGAGCTGTTCCGCACCGAGGTCGCCGAGCCGCTCGGCATCGACGGTCTGCACCTGGGCAAGCCGTCCGCGCAATCGTCGACCGTCTACGCGCCGTTGGCGGGATCCCAGCTCAGTCTGATCGGAAAGCCGGTCAGCACAAGGGTTCTGGGTCGCAGCTATGGTCTGCCCGGTGCGCTCGGCGCGGCCGCACGGTGCCTGTTCCTGCCCGGACTGGAGACCATCCTGGAGGGTGAAATCCCGCCGATTCTCGATACCGAACTCGGTGCGGGCAACGGCGTCTGCACCGCCCCCGCGCTGGCCACCACGTACGGCGCGCTGGCCAATGGCGGCATGGCGGGCGGCGTGCGGTATCTGACGCCGCAAACCATCAAGGCGCTCAGTCGAATTCGGACCTACCGGCTCGACCGCACCCTGTTCTACGCGCCGATGCTCTGGCGCCTCGGCTATCACTCGCTTCCGATGCCGGGCGCGCACGGCGGCTTCGGTCACATCGGCCTCGGCGGCTCCTTCGGCTGGGCCGAACCCCGTCTCGGCCTGTCCGTCGGATTCGTCCACAATCGCCTCTCGGCCGCGCAGCTGAGCTTCGACCAGGCCGCGGCCGGTTGGCTGTTGCCGATGGTCATGACGGGTGTGCGCACGACCCGCCGGTCCGTCACCGTGGTGGAGACGCCAGAGGCCGCATAACCGGGCACCCGCCATCACATCTCGTGCGGGCGCCGCCGGTGCTCGGCGTTGACGATTCTCGGGGCCGCGGTGATTCTGGCGGGCGAGCGGATTCCGCGTGTCAGGCGCCAGTGGCGCTGGAAATCCTGGCCGGGAGGTTCACGAACCGGCCGCGCAGGAGATGTCTGCGCGGCCGGACAGATCGAGGAGGGCGCTCAGGTGAGGTAGCGGTAGGCCGGGGAGCCCGGATCCAGTCGCTCGCACTGGATCGGCGAGTCCTGCACCCGTTCCAGCAGTGGGCCGAGCCCCTCCGGCGCACCGAGTTCGATACCGACCAGCGCGGCACCGGTTTCCCGGTTGTTGCGCTTGACGTATTCGAACAGGGTGATGTCGTCGTCGGGACCGAGCACTTCGTTGAGGAAGCGCCGCAGCGCGCCCGGCTCCTGCGGGAAATCCACCAGGAAATAGTGCTTCAGGCCGCGGTGCACCAGCGAGCGCTCGATGATCTCGCCGTAGCGCGACACATCGTTATTGCCGCCGGAGACCAGGCACACCACCGTCGAACCGGGTTCGATCGTGATTTCGGCCAGCGCCGTCGCCGACAGCGCGCCCGCGGGTTCGGCGATGATGCCCTCGTTCTGATACAGCTCGAGCATAGTGGTGCAGATCGCGCCCTCGTCGACCTGCATCATGCGGAAAGCGCCTGCACCACTTGGTGATTCGGTCGCGGTCAGCAGCGGCAGCGAGCCGTGCGATACCACTCGGCCACCGAACGCGGCGATCGCCGCATAGGGCAGGCCGCCGATCCGGCGCACGGCGGCGCCGTCGACGAAAGGATCGATCTCCGGCAGCGTCACCGGGCCACCCGCGACCAGGGCCGCGGTCATCGAGGCCGCGCCCGCGGGTTCCACGCCGAGGATGCCGGTGCTCGGCGAGCGCTCCCGCAGGTAGGTGCCGATGCCAGCCAGGCAACCGCCGCCGCCGACCGGGATCACCACCAGGTCGGGAGTCCGCCCGCCGAGCTGTTCCAGGAATTCGGGCGCGATGGTGCCCTGTCCCGCCGCGGTGCGCGGATCGTCGAACGGCGGCACCATCGTCGCGCCGGTGCGCTCGACATCCTCGACGGCGGCCGCCGCAGCGGCGTCATAGGTTTCCCCGACCGCGATCAGCTCGACGAACTCGCCGCCGTGCACCCGGATGCGGTCACGCTTCTGCTTCGGTGTGGTGGTCGGCACGTAGATGCGGCCCTTGATGCCCATCGCATTGCAGGCGAAGGCCACGCCCTGGGCGTGATTACCAGCGCTGGCCGCGACCACGCCCGCGGCTCGCTCGGAGTCGGTGAGCTGCACGATCAGGTTGTAGGCGCCGCGCAGCTTGTAGGAACGGACGGCGGTGAGGTCTTCGCGCTTGAGGTAGACCTGCGCCCCGGTCAGCGCGGACAGCCGGGGACTGTGCTGCAGCGGGGTGGGCTCGATAATGTCGGCAATTCGCTTGGCGGCGGCGTCGATCTCGTGTGCGCTCAGCGCGGGACGAGAAGTGGACTGGTCGTCGAGGAGTTCAAGCGGATTGGACACTCGAAATATGGTGCCACCCGCCGCGTCGGGCGGACGCGTCGGGTGGGCGTCGGAGAAGTGCAATCGGTCGGTTTCCCGGCCGGAGCTACCGCGGGGTCAGGACGAAAACCGGAATCTCGCGGGTTGTCTTGGTCTGGTAGTTCGCGTAATCGGGCCAGACCTCGACCGCCCGCTCCCACCACAGCGCCTTCTCCTCGCCGGAGACCTCGCGCGCGGTGTAGTCCTTGTTCACGGTGCCGTCACGCAGCTCGACATGCGGCTCGGCCTTGATATTCCAGTACCAGACGGGATGCTTCGGCGCGCCGCCCAGCGAGGCGACGACCGCGTACTCGCCGTCGTGTTCGACCCGCATCAGCGCGGTCTTGCGCAGCAGCCCGGTCTTCGCGCCCTTGGTGGTCAGGACGATGACGGGCTTGCCCTGCAGGGTCAGGCCCTCGGTGCCGCCGGAATTCTCGATCAGCTCGGCCTGCTCACGGGCCCAATCGGATGTGCTCGGTGCGTACTCACCTGTCAATGGCATGACACCCGCAACAACGCGGCGCCCGCCTCTGTTCCCGCCGAAATGTTAGGTAGCCCGAACTTCCCCATCCGTGTAGCCTGACGACATGGCAGTGGTCCCCCTTCAGACTCGCCCCACAGCGGTGGATATCGCTGGCAGCGCGTGGCCGATGTACAAACTCGAGGCGATCGCCCTCGGTCTCGTCATCTGCCTGGTCCTCGCGCTGATCACCGGGTCGCTGCAGGTCGCGGTGCTGGTCGCCGCCGGGGTCGGAACCGGCCGCTGGGTTATCGGCCGGGTCGGCGCGCGCGGCACAGCGTAGGCAAACAGTGCGTCATCCCTGAGGCGCTCTCCGCGGGGCCGGAATCATCGGACAGCAAGCGGGGAGTCGAATGACGGCTCGAGCTCATCGAGCGCAGTCAATTGGGTGCCCCCCACCACCAACCACCACTTGACTACCTTCGACAACGCCCAAGAACGCAACCACATCCGGTCGACTGAGCTGGAAGCCGCGGGCCTGCCCACCTGACCGCGGAAGGTAAGCCGGGTACGGCACACACCGCGCCCAGCATCACCCCGCAAAACCCCAGAACGACAAACTATCCGAGGCCACCGAACACAAGAGTCGGTTCCCAACCACAGCACCCACCCCAGCCCAACCAACCAACAGCCGACGTGGCCATGCCCCACACCCCATTTCAAGATCAGGTGGAATCCATGGCGGCATCGCCCGAGAAGCCCCCGCCACCAGTGCCACCTGATCTTGAAAGAGGCCTAGGAGGACTTTGTTAGGTTGGGAAGGTTGTGGTGGCAGAGTGGGCAGGTGCCGATCCAGATGGCAAGTGCGCGTTGGATTTCGCGGACGATGCCGTAGAGGGTCAGTCCTGCCCGGATGCTTTTGGGCTGGTCAGCCGCAGCGTGGTGAGGAACAGGTGGGCGGCGGTGACGAGGGTGGTGTGGTGGTGCCAGCCGAGCCAGGAGCGGCCCTCGAAATGGTCGAGGCCGAGGGCGTCTTTGAGTTCGCGGTAGTCGTGCTCGATGCGCCAGCGGATCTTTGCCAGCCGGACCAGTTCGGTGATCGGGGTGTCGGCGGGCAGGGTGGACAGCCAGTAGTCGGTGGGCTCGGTTGCACCCGACGGCCATTCGGCGACAAGCCAGAGTTCGGGCAGGCTGCCGTCGACGGCGCGGGCGATGGTGCGGTTGGCGGGCCGGACCTGGGCCGCGGTGAACTGCGAGCGCATCGCGGCGGCCGGGTTGGCGGGACCGGTTTTGGTGCCGTGGCGCCAGGTCACCTCCTGCAGTGCGTGGCGACCGGCGGTCATGACGAGGTCTTTGCATGTCGTCGGCGGGTCGGGGTAGTGGGATTTCGGCGGGCGCCCGTTACCGCACCATGGTGGTGTCACCGGTATGGCATCGCCGGGGTGGATGCTGGTGGTGGCTTTGACGGCGACGACGTAGGCCAAGCCGCGGTCGGTGAGTCCTTGCCGGAATTCGGTGGCGTCGCCGTAGCCGGCGTCGGCGACGATCACCGGCGGCAGGGTGCGGCCCCAGGCGAGCAGTTCATCGATCATCTCCAGGGCTTGTTCCCACTTGCGGCGGTGGTGCTCGTTGCCGGGGATCGCGGCCTTCGCCCGACGCGCGGTGATCGCCGCTTTCTGCTCCGCGTCGCCCGCGGCCCGATCGTCCCAGCTGGCGGGCAGGAACAACCGCCAGTTCAGGGGTGCGGAGGCGTGGTCGGTCACCGCATGCACACTGACCGCGACCTGGCAGTTGCCGACCTTGCCCAGGGTGCCCGAATACTGGCGGGCCACGCACGGCGAGGCGTCACCGTCCTTGGCGAACCCGGTGTCATCGACCGCCCACGCCTGCGGTGTGATCACCTCACACGCCTTGCGTGACAACACCTTCCGCACCGGCACCACATCCCACGGCGAGGAGGTCACGAACTGCTGCAACCGCTGATGATCGCACCCCAACCGCTCGGCCATCGGCTGCATCGACTTGCGTTTGCCATCCAGCATCACCCCACGCACATACACCCCGGCCGTGGCCACCCGGTCCTTACGCGCCAGCGACGAGAACACCTCGCCCACAAAGGAATCGAGGTGTTCACCGACCTCGCCCAGACCTACCGCATCCACCCCGCCATGGTCTCGAGAAACACGCCGGAACTCGAGCCGACACACTCCATAGTGACTGACCTAACAAAGTCCTACTAGGCGACGTCGAGGGGGAGGGTGCGGAGTTCGGTGCGGGAGAGGACGCCGAGTTTGGGGTAGGCCTTGTAGAGGTGGTGGCCTATGGTGCGGGGGCTGAGGAAGAGTTGGGCGGCGATGTCGCGGTTGGACATTCCTTGGGCGGCTAGGCGGACGATCTGGAGTTCTTGGGGGGTGAGGCGGGCGAGGACCCCCGTGGTGGGGCGGGTTGTGGTGCCGACGCCGAGGGCGGCGAGTTCGGTGCGGGTGCGCTCGGCCCACGGTGCGGCGTCGAGACGGTCGAAGGTTTCCAGGGCGGACTGAAGTTGGTTGCGCGCCTCGGTCTTTCGACGGTTGCGCCGTAGCCGTTCACCGAAAAGCAACTGGGTTCTGGCCTGTTCGAAGGGCCGCCCGCCGTGTTCCAGTGCGGCTTGAAAGTGGCTGTCCGCCTTGGCTTCCGGCCCGGTCAATGCCAGGCAGCGCTCGACCAGCGCGGTGACCCACTGTTGTCGCGAGACTTTCGCCCAGCCGCAAAGCCGATCCAGCGCGTCACCCGCTCGCTCGGGGCTGCCCATGCGCACCGCCGCCTCGATCAGATCTGGCAGGGCCCGCAAACCGATCACGTGGTGGCGGGCGGGTTCCACGGTTAACAGCTCCAGCCGGGACAGCGCGCTGTCGACCCTGCCGAGGCCGAGATCGAGCACGCCGAGCGCCGCCAGAGTCCACGGTGCGCCGGGCGCGGCCGCACCGCCGAGTTCTTCGGCCAGGGCACGGTCGACCAACTCGCGGCAATCCCGTTCGCGCCCCTCCAATGCCGCCAGATAGGCGAGATAGCTGGACATCTGGCTGATCCAATGCCGCTGCCCGATATCCTCGGCGATCCGCAGCCCTTCGAGCGCGGCGATGCGACCCTCGCGCGGTCGGCCGAGGAACAGCTCGGTCTCGGCGCGGAAGAACAGCAGGGTGGGCAGCAGTGCGATGCGGCCCTGGTCGCGGCATTCGGCAATGAGGGTCTGCGCCAGCTCCGCGGACTGTTCGTCCTGGCCGACGACCAGCCCGACGCCGCACATCTGCACCAGATCGCGCGGGCTGTCCGCACCGTTGCGGCGGGCGGCGGCGGCCGCGTCGCGCAGGTCGATGGTGAGTCGGCCATCGATGCCAGCGACCGTGTAGCGGGCGATGGGTGTCATCGGTTCGGCGTCGGGCAGGTCCAATGCGTTGATGTGCGCGGCGATCTCGGCGAGTTCCGGTGCGCCGAGGTACCAGGCCGTGTGCACCGCCTGCATGAGGATCCGCGCGGCGCGGGCCGGATCGCCGGTGCGCACCAGATCGGCGCCCGCGAGCAGCAGTTGGTGCGCCGAGAGTGGTTTGCCCGCACCGAATTCCGCGGTGGCGCGAACCAGATCCAGTCGCGCCCCGAGCATTCGGTCGGTACTCAAACCGGCCGCGCGGTCGGCCAGACGGCTGGCGCGGTCCAATTGTCCCGCCTCACTGGCGGTTTCGGCGGCAGCCACCAACCGTCGGACGCGGGCAAACGCGTCGGTGCTCAAACCCGCGGCGCGTTCGTACGCGGCGACGGCACCGGAATAGCCGCTGCGCCGACGCGCGCGATCGGCTGTGTCCTCCAGCGCTGCCGCGGCGGTCTCGTCCGGTCCGGTCGCCGCCGAGGCCAGATGCCAGGCGCGCAGGTCGGCGTTCTCGGGTTCGGTCAGTGCGGCGGCGATGGCGGCGTGCGCGGCGAGCCGCTGCGTCAGCGGCGCACCCTGGTAGACCGCAGAACGCAGCAGGGGATGCCGGAAACTCACGCGATCGCTACCGACCAACCCGGCGTCTGCGGCGGGCTGTAGGTCCGATAAGTGTGCCCCGAGCTCGTCGGCCGCACGCAGCACCGTGGTGAGATCGTTGGTGCCCGCCGCGGCCGCGATCAGCAGCAACGTCCGAGTGGCTGAAGGCAGCCTGGAAACTTGGCCGTGAAATGCCACCTGGAGCCGCTGTGTCAGCGGCAGGGGATTCGGCCCGTGACCGGAATCGTTGCCCTCGGCCGCCAGAACTGCGGGCAACTCCAGCAGCGCGAGCGGATTACCGCCCGCCTCGGCGAGCAACCGGTACCGAACAGCGGGTGAAAGATCCGGACCGCGACTGTCCACCAGCGCGGCCGCCGACTCCTGCGCCAGGCCGGTCAGCGCGAGCTCCGGCAGGCCGGGCGCGGGAAAATCCTGTTCGCCGGTCCGCGCCGCGAAGATGATCACCACGCCCTCGGCATCGAGTCGCCGGGCCGCGAACAGCAGCGTCTCCGCCGTTGCTCGATCCAGCCAATGCGCGTCATCGATCAAACACAGCAGCGGCCCCTCGGCCGCCTCCTCCGCCAGCAGTGACAGCACCGCCAACCCGATCAACATCCGATCCGCCGGATCATGCTGTGCCAGACCGAATGCCCCGCGCAGCGCATCCCGCTGCGGTGCGGGCAACCCGTCCACCAGTGCCATTCCCGGTTTGATCAGCAGATGCAGCCCCGCGAACGGCAATTCCGCCTCGGACTCGATTCCGGCACTGCGCACCGCCGGAATCCCCTGCGCCGCCGCATAATCCAACAGCGCCGTCTTTCCGATCCCCGGCTCGCCGCGCACCACGAGCGCCCCGCTGCGCCCCGTACGAGCCGCCTCGAGAAGCCGATCGATCCGAGCTTGTTCGACTTCTCTTCCGTGGAGCATCTGCTCACCGTAACCGCCGACCGAACCCAAGTGACCGACACCCGTTTCATCGACGCTTCGGTGGCAGCGGTATCCGGCGATCCCACCCGGTCGCGGCCCCGCGAGGATACTCGCGAAAATTCCGTTCGGAGCGTGCCTTTTGCGTTGAAAGACAACATTTTCATTAACATCCGCCGCGGACGCCTCGATGATTCGGGTAGTCGAGTACGCAGGTTTCGACGGCAATCGGGGCGGAGGATCTACTCATGAAACGACTGGTGGTCTGTTGCGACGGCACCTGGAAGGCCGAATCCAGCAACACGGTATCGAATATCATCAAGATCGCGCAGACGATCCGGTACGAGGCGCCGGGACCGTCGGGGGAGTCGATCCCGCAGTGGGTCAGCTACGTATCCGGGCCGGGCGCGCGCGGCTTCCTGGCCGACCGCCTGATGGGTGGTGCGTTCGGACTCGGACTCGAGGCGAATCTGTCCTCGGCGTACTGGCACCTGGCACTGAATTGGCAGCCGGGGGACGAGATCTACATCTTCGGTTTCAGCCGCGGTGCGTACACCGCCCGTAGCCTGGCGGGTCTGATCGGCCGCATCGGGATCATGACGCCCGATGCGATGATCGAGGGAAAGTACCCGGAGGCCTTGCGGATTCACCATCAGCCCGCGCCACGGCGGACCCCGGAGAATCCGGATCCGAGGGAGCCGCGGGAGTGGATCGACTTCCGCAAGGCGAACTGCTGGGATGCTCCGGCCAAGATCGACTTCATCGGGGTCTTCGATACCGTCGGCGCACTCGGCGTGCCCGGACTGACGTCGTTGCGGCACCGGTTCCACGATGTGAAGCTCGGACGCAATGTCTACTGCGCACGGCAGGCCCTGGCACTCGATGAGCGGCGGCGCAATTTCGAACCGTGCCTCTGGGAGGTGCCGATCGAACCGGATGTGAAGTATTCCCACGACTACGACCGGGTGAAGCAGGTCTGGTTCGAGGGCGTGCACAGCGATGTCGGCGGCGGCTACAAGGAATGCGGACTCTCCGATATCACGCTGCGCTGGATGGTCGAACAGGCCGAGGCGGTCGGACTCGTCTTCGACCGCGACCGGCTCGAGGGACTGTCCCAGCGGTGCGCGGCTTCGGGTGCGAAACATATGGAATTGCATCGCTCGCTCGGCATCGGATACCGAATCCTCAATGTGCTGCGCACCATTCGTCAGCCGAGGAATCCGCGATTCTATTGGGATTCCTGGCGGCGGCTGTATACCGACGGGGATCGCGGCGTGCGCCTGGCCTCCACCGCGCACGACGCCACGGACTACCGACCCGCGAATCTGCGGCGCTGGCTGAAGGACAACGACGGGATGGTGCCCGAGACGCTGATCGAGAAGACCGGCACGGTAACGGCCAGCACGCCGGAGGAGCCCTCAGCGCACGAGTAGCGCCACCGGCAGCCGGGCGAACAGCTTTTCCAATCGGGCTCGGCCCTGGAAGGTGTGGCCGGTCAGGCGGTCGGTCCAGTTGCCCTGCGGCAGCTCCAAAGTGGTATCGGTCCACCCGGTTTCGGCCAGGCCGAGGCTGTGCCGGGTGGCGGCCACGATCACCTCGGGCGTTTCACCGGCCCGGCCGCGCGCGTAGGCGACCAGCCTGCCTTCCTGCTCGCCGGTGGCGAAAAGCGGCAGGTAGGTGCCGCCGACGAAACAGTCCGGACGCTCGCGGCGCAACCAGAGCGCGTAGGCGACGATCCACATCTTGGCCGCGCCGGTGGTATCCAAAGCCGGTGTACCGGTGAGTGATTGCAGCAGTCCGGCACGGGCCGCGAAATCCACCGGGCGGCGGTTGTCCGGATCGACGAGCGTGTCCTCCCATAGCTCGCAGCCCTGATAGATATCGGGAATTCCGGGCCCGCACAGCTGCAGCAGCTTCTGCGACAGTGAATCCGACCAGGCGTGCGGGGCGAGTTCGTGCACCAGATCACCGATTTCGGAACCGACCGGCCCGTCGATCACCGCATCGAGCCAGCCGTGCACCTTCTTCTCGAATCCGACATCCGGTTCCTCCCAGGAAGTATGGACACCGGCCTCGCGAATCGCCTTCTCCGCGAACAGATGCAGTCGCTCGCGCAGTCCGGCCACGGACGAGGCCGGTCGGCCGTCGGCGGGCCAGACGCCGAACATGTTCTGCAGCAGGAACAATGTCGTCGCGCCGTCGGGACCCGGGGTGATCTCCTGCCAGGATTCGACAGCACGCGCCCAGGTCTCCGCGGCCTGGGACAGCAACCCGATCCGGGCGCGCACATCCTCTCCGCGCTTGGTGTCGTGCGTCGACAGTGTGGTCATGGTGGCGGGCCAGCGTTGCGCGCGTTCGCTATTGGACAGGTGGAACTCGTTGAGCGAGTGGCCGAATCGGGCCGGATTGCCGCCCACCTCCTGCAGTGAGACCAGCCGCGCCGCCTGGTAGAACATGGTGTCCTCGACGGCCTTCGCGGTGATCGCACCGCAGACCTGGCTGAACCGAACGGCCGCCTCGCCATCGGACGCCAGCGCCGCCACCAGCACGCTCAGCGGCACCGTCAGTTCGCTATTGCGCTTCTCCACCTCGGCGACCACCGCGCCGGTCATACCCGCCAGCGGCGCGTAATCCACCCGGTAGACCGGCATAAAGGCCAGCACCTCGATGGTGGCATTGGTCAATGCCATGGTGTCGAAGCTCTCGGCATGCGCGTCGCGCTTGATAGCGGCGACCAGGCGCCGGATCTCCGGGGCCAGGATGTTCTCCGCCACCGCGCGTTTGATGCGGTGTTCGGTTTCGCCGATCCAGGCGCGGTCGCTGCCGTGCCCGGCGACTTTGCGCGACAGTTCGGTCAGCGTCTGTTCGCCGTCGGGGTCGATCAGTACGCCGCCGTAGTCGGACAGTGCGTCGTAGCCGGTGGTGCCGTCGACCGGCAGCGTCTTGTCCAAGGGTTCGCGGTTCGCGAGGATCTTTTCCACGAGTAGTAGCCGGTGCGGGCCGATGAGCCGACGCAGCTTCGTCAGATACGCGGTGGGATAGGACAATCCGTCCGGATGGTCGACCCGGACGCCGTCGATCAGATCGTGTTCGCACCACGCCGCCAGCTCGCGGTGGGTGATCTCGAAGACCTCGGGATCCTCCTGGCGCACCGCGGCCAGGCTGCCGACCGCGAAGAACCGCCGGTAGGTGCACAGCCCGGCCTTCCAGCTGACCAGCCGGTAGTGCTGTTTGTCGTGGATGCGCAGTGCGTTGTCGCCGTCGGTGCCCGCCGCGATGGGGAAGCGCAGATCGTGCAGTGCCAGCATCGGCTCCGAACCGGACCGGTCCACCGTTAGTGCGGCCGGATCGTTTTCGCTCTGCAGCACCGGCAGTGCCAGCCGGCCGCCCGCGCCATTGCCCGCACTCCAGTCGATATCGAAGAAATGCGCGAACTGTGATTCGCGGCCGTTGCGCAGCACATCCCACCACCACGGGTTCTGCCGGGGATCGGCCACGCCGACGTGGTTGGGCACCAGATCGACGATCAAACCCATACCGCGGCTGCGCACTTCGTCCGCGAGTGCCTTGAGTCCGGCCGGGCCGCCGAGGGCCGCCGAAACCGTGGTGGGATCGGTGACGTCGTACCCGT